>JBFWRO010000195.1:0-5999 GCA_050248865.1 Thermomicrobiales bacterium
TGCTCTGCTTGATGCCGAAGACCACCGGCGAGCCCATGATGCTTTCAGTGCGGGAAACGATCCCTTCGGTATCACCCAAATTGAGCCAGATCGAGCTGGCCGGCCAGACGGCGTCGTAGGGATCGCCGCCGGCCTGGATATCCAGCATCGTGTCGACCGAACCCTGGAACGCAGGCGCGAAGTCGATGTCATGCTCCTCCTCGAAGCGCTCCATCATCGTTGGTTCGTCGGAATTGGGATCGTCGAAGAGAATGCGGTTCTCTGAGCCGGTCAGGATGTGGAATGTGGTTGCGTCGCCGGTATCCGATTGAGTGCATCCACCGATCAGCATGAGCAGGATGATGCCTGCCATCATCCTGCGAACGCCGCGTTCTCTCGACTCCTTCCCGGGACCTGGGAAACGGAATACGCCTTGTGCAACTGGGGAATGGTCCATGGCTCGGACCCCTCTCTGTGTTGTGATGTACAGGCAAGTATAGCCATTCACGCTATCTGAGGTGAAAAGTACCTGTGAGCGTGACAGTCAGAGAGCCGTAGAACTACGGAAAAGCGTTGCCGGGGGCCCATCAAGGTCTCAAATCCCGCTACGCCCCAGCGGTTCGCGATTCTGCAAGGACTCGCGGCAGTGTGTTCGAAGCTGGCATCCAGAAGTCCGACGCTCAAGAATCGATCTCGCTCAAGGCAGAGGTCTTGTTGATTCTTGCCGGAAAGGTTCGGATCGATGGTTTACCATTGCGTCTGTAATCCTGCGAACAAATGGCCTTTTCGAGGCCAGGTGACGTCGAATCCGTAGCTCTACGGATACGTTTGCAAGGCATTCTCGTCACACTTCTCGGCAACGACTTAACCATTGACGGCTGTCGTTCGGAACCACTTCTACGGATACGAGAACTGCGAGGCAATGATGGGCATATTCGACAGGTTATCAAGACTCCTGCGGGCAAACGTTCACGCGGCAATAGACAAAGCCGAAGATCCAGAGAAGATGTTCGACCAGATCCTGCGGGAAGCAGAGTCGGCCAGGCAGGCCGGTCAGGAGCAGCTCGTACTGGTGATGGCGGAGCGAAATCGCATCGCCGCCGAAGCGGCAAGCGAAGAAAAAGTCGCGCGGAAGACGTTGGTCCAGGCGGAGGCCGCCGCCCGAAGAGGCCAGGACGACCTTGCCCGCGAAGCATTGCGCCGACGCCGCGATGCAGTGGAGGCCGCTGAAATGTATAGCCAGCAGGCGGAAGCACAGCAGGTGATGGTCGAGCGTCTGAAGAGCCAGCTCGGGCATGTCGACGCCAAGATCCGACGAATGCGTCAGGATCGCGACATGCTGGTGGCCAGAAAACGCTTCGCCGAGGCGCAGACCACGATTGCATCAGCAAGCCGGCAGGCATCCCTCGAAAGCATCGGCAGCGAGTTCGACCGGCAGGCGCGCCGCATCCTTCGAGAGGAATCGATCGCTGAAGCGTCGATGGAGGTCTACTCCGACAGCCTGGACGGCCGGCTGGACGCGCTCGAGGATGAAGAGATTGAGTCGCAGCTGCTTTCTCTGAAGGAGCGTGTTGTGGAGGACTTTGCACTGGCGGACGGTGAGCTGTCGGTACTCGACGTGCATTCGCTGCCGTGAATCGCGAGTTGCACGTGACCAGCATCTGGATGCAACAGGTGAGTAAAAGGAAACGTCTATTGCGACTGTGAGGCGCAGATGTCAGATCAGGGGGCCGGACAGGAGAGATCGAGCCATCTTCCGCTGCCAGGTGTAAACCTCATCGGTCGAGCGGCCGAACGGAAGGCGATCGGAAGCGCCATCGATAATGGTTCGCGACTGATCACCCTCACCGGACCCGGTGGCATCGGCAAAAGCGCGCTGGCGCTCGCAACAGCCCGCGACCTCGAATCCCGCTTCAGCGGTGGCGCCTGGTTCGTTCCTCTCGCTGGGTTGCGATTCCCACAACTTCTGGAGTCGGAAATTGGCCGGGTGCTCGGCATGCACGAACCGTCGGACGGTGCAATGCAGGATGCGCTTTGCGCACGCCTGGCGTCGAGCAGGACTCTGCTCATACTGGACAACTTCAGCCATCTTCACGAAGCCATACCGGTGATCGAAGCGCTGATCGACAGGAGTCCAGATCTCCACATGGTGGTGACGAGCCGGTCGCCGCTCGGGATCACGGGTGAACAGGTGTTGCCCGTCCCACCGCTCACAACGCCGGTTGAATCCTCCAGGCGCGATATCGAGCGTCTGCGGAACGTCGAGTCGGTGCAGCTCTTTATTTCGCGACTGACGGCGAGCGTCGACTTCGAGCTGACCGTCGCCAATGCTCCGGTTGTGGCAACGATATGCCAGTTGCTCGGCGGGGCTCCTCTATCGATCGAGCTTGCGGCGGGTCAGTGCGTCAATGCTTCGCCGGAAGAACTGGAAGAGGATCTCGCACTTGAAACGGCGGCGTCTCCGGATCCCGGCGACGAATCCGGGGCGGACCGCCTGTCGATTCCGGCTACGATCGCCTGGTGTGTTGAACGTCTCGAAGCGCCACACCAGCAGTTGCTCGGGCGTCTGGCGATCTGCGTCGGAGGATTCGACCACCATGCCGCTGTGGAGCTGGCAGCTCATGCTTTGAACGTCGATGCCAGGCAAGGTCTCGCGGCGTTGCGCTCCGCCGGGTTGGTCAGAGAGTATTGGCCGCACGTTTCCGCGCAGCGCTTTGGATTGCCCGAACCAGTTCGGGAATGCATGTTGCGCCAGCTCGAAGCCGCTGGCGAGCTCGATTCCATCCGAATGGCTCATGCCCGCCACTACCTGACCCTTGCCGAGAAAGCCGAGAGTCGTCTGTCGGGCCCGGATCGTCTGGACGCTCTTGAGTGGTTCGATATCGAGCTGGGCAACCTGCGCAGCGCAGTCGCCACCCTCATGCGGGCAACCAGGCCGTACCTCGCCAGAAGCAGCGTTCGTGTGCTGTGGAAATACTGGTGGATACGTCGACGCCTCCTCGAGTCGCAGCGCTGGCTCGAAGCGGCTATCGCCCGATTCGATACCGAGAATCCCGACGAGCTGGAGCCGGAGCTGCGATTTGCAGCGGCGGCCCTGGCCTTGTCCCGTCAGGACGTTCAAAGCGCACGACGCCATGCCACTGAAGGCATCGCGATTTCCCGGCAGCTTGGCGCGGACTTCTGGCATGCGGCGCTGCTGGCGGTGCTCGGTCAAGCGGCGCAAGGCGCTGGTGATCTTGACCGAGCTCTACACCTTTACACGCTATTCCTCAAAACCATCGCGCCAATGCGAAAGGGGAATCCGCTGTCGGCGTATTTGGAGGCGGCGGTCAATCTGTCTGCGTCGACCGCGTATCTGGCGCGGGGTGAGATAGCTGACGCGGAATTCCACGCCAGCGAAGGTTTGAGCCGCTTTCTCCGAATTGGGGACAAGTGGGGGATTGGCCTCGCTAAGCTGCAGCTTGCGGCGATTGCGGCTGCGCAGGAGAACCTCGACGCCGCGCTCGAGCTCTATCAGGAAAGCCTGCCCATTCTGGCCGAGTCCGGGGACGTCGGTGCCGTCGCGGAGGGACTCGTTGGACTGGCGCGCATTGCTGCAGGACTCGGGCGTCGCGAGATTGCGGCGAGATTGATCGGCGCCGCCGAGTCTCTTCGGTCAATCGGTCCTGTATCGTATGCTCTCGTTGCCCCGGTCAGTACGGAAGACATTCTGGCTCGTCTCGCCGAACTGGCGAATGCTGAATCGCTGGAGAAATGGAAACGGGAGGGCTCCGCGCAAGCGCAGGTCGATGTGGGTTCGCTCATCGAAGAGGCAATCGAAGCGATTCAGGCAAAACGCCAATCGGGTCCCTCGCGCGGCAAGGGCAGAACCGGGCCAGAGAGTCTCTCCCGCCGTGAACTCGAGGTGTTGTGTCTGATAGTGGAAGGTATGACCGATCAGCAAATAGCTGACGCGCGTTTCATCTCGTATCGCACCGTCACTTCACATGTCGAGCATATCTTCGGCAAGCTCGGTGTCAACAACCGCTCATCGGCTGTCGCGTACGCGATCCGGCATGACCTGTGTTGAAAAGTCCGTAGGTTCCCCGATGTTTCGGATGACTGCGCAGCCCATGATCCGGGGAGGTCAGCAGTTCACATCGGGAAAGGAGTCGCACACCATGGACCTGACAAAGCGGGAGCTGGAAATCCTGAACTTTCTCGCTTCAGGATTCACGAGGGAGCAGACCGCAACTCTCCTGGGCCTCAAACCGCACATCGTCACTGAGTACCTGAGAGACATTTGCGACCAGGTTTCCGTGAGACTCCAGATGCCTGTTTCAGGCGAACCGAAACGTTACGCACCAACCCCTGACCCGTTTGCCGAAGGCGCCGCATGGCCTGCCATCGCGGGGGCAAGCGAGTGAGTGGCCGGGAATGTTTGCATTCAGCGGAAATAGTGGACGCGACATTCCCAGCTCAGGCTCTTTGACCCGACAGGAAAGTGCCGAGCGTCAGATCCGGCAACAGCTTGATCCCGGCGAGAAGCTCGTCTGGACAGGGAGGCCGGCAAACGGCCCAGGGTTTGGTTTCGAGTGGCTTCTCCAGACAGTGTTCTCGATTGGATTGATCGGCGTCGCCTGGCTGGTCGCTCGCGAGGCTCTCGACACAAGGTCGATTCAGCGAGAAGGCATCGGCGCCGTGAGCGAGAGCACCCTGTACACGATCCTCGCCGGGAGCGCGCCGCTGGCAGGTTATGCCATATACACCATCATCGGTCGGCCAGCGCAGGGGGTCTGGGCGCGCTCGAGGACTGTCTATGGACTGACGAATCGCAGGTTGATGATTGTTGACGAGATGGAGCCATTCTCGCAGCGGTATGTGCCTCTTGCCTGGGTCACGTTGATTCGCAGCGAACGCCGAATTGGCGAACCGTCGTCGATCGTCCTGACTTGGAGTTTCGGCGAACGCGCCGAAGTCGTGAAACAGTCTCGATGGGCGGCTGTCGAACGATTGAACCGGATCCATCAGATCGAGGGCCTCTCCGCCGCTCTTGCTGAAGAGCAGGCGAATGCGGAGCGCGAGTGGCGGCTCATGAATCGGTCACTTCCCGAATATCTGTTGCCATTTCAGTTAGGGGCCGGAGAGGAGCTTCGTTGGTCGGCGTCTTCAGCCGGCGGGGGCGACAGGTCTGGCGGTTTGTTGCTCTATGGTTTGACCGACCGTCGGGTACTGGGAGTCGCATTAGACCGTGGGAGAGTGAATATGGCCTCGATCTGGTTTGGCCTCATGCGCGAGATGCAGGTTCATGTTGGAATGGACCCGACGCGCCGCGTGATCATCCAGGGGTTCATGGAGTACCCGCTCCGGTTTAGCGGGACTTGGAATGAGACAGCAGTGCAATGGGCGTCGAGAAGGCCCCGCTGGTCTTCGAGGTCAACGATCCAGACGGTGTCGCTGAGATGATCAGAGACACGGCGAGAAGTTCCAAAGTCAGGGTGCAATTGTCACCGGGCTGATCGATCCTGAGCACACGGAACACCGTTGGTCGGAAAGTCCCCCTCAGGACACTGTCGCTACGCTGATCGTCAACTGCCCGTAGCTCAGCTCGACCGTGACTGGGACAAGGTCGTTCGCCCCCAGCGCATCGTTCAACCCCGTTTCGAAGCCCTCTTCGATCGTCTCTGGGTCAAGAAGCCATCCTGTGACTCCACGATCAGTTGACGAGTCCTCGAACTCGACGCGGCCGTCCCTGACGACGGGTAGGGCGTGGTACTCGATGTCCGCAAGCGCCACAGCAATGCCGCCCTGGTCGATCTGGGTCCGGGCTCCGTAAATGATGACTTCGCTCTCGGTGCCGGAAGTCGTCACTTCGAAACCTGACTCACCGGCTGGGCCGATGATCGTGTTGATATCGAACGTAGATTGCGAGAGATGGATCTCGCCTGAAATCGGGTTTTCGGCTTTGATCGACTGCGTTACGGATGCCTCGACAGACTCAGCGATCGAAGCGATAACCGGCTCAGACACCTCGGTTTGCA
>JBFWRO010000196.1:0-5998 GCA_050248865.1 Thermomicrobiales bacterium
CATGTCTCCAGCATTTTGAGCAAGCTCGACCTGCCGAACAGGGTGGCGGCAGCAGTGTTCGCGATTCGTTCTGGACTGGTCTGACCGAACCGATCGCGAGAAATCAGGAGCGGAGCTCTCCATGGAAATCCCGAACCTTCCCGATGTTCGTGGCGTTGCCTCGGCGCATGCTGGTGTCACTGACACGCCGGCCCAAACGACCAGGAGCACGCTATGATCTTCGCCCCCTATCGCAACGTTCTGGATCTGGCGCACGAAGTGAACGGCTCGGAGCACCGGCAACAGCTGTCGTGGGACGAGATCGATTTCGAGCTTGGTGGAAGCTTGTTTCAGCGGGTACGGACGGTGAAGCGCCGGGTGCGCATACGCTTGGCGAATATCGACGTTCCCCCGCGACGCGAGCGGCATTTCCGGCGCGACCAGCTGGAGCCCACAGGATGAGACCCTTGGCTACGGACGCGAAGTCCCTCCAGGAGTCGGTCGGCATTGGTGATCCGCTGACATCGAACCATGACGAGTCAAACAAACAGCGGGGCCATCGAGCGGTCGCGGGCCAGGCGGGCCATGGTCGGATCGGACGGGCGTGTCGAGAAGCGGGTCGCCGCGTCGAGCACCTTGGGGAGCAGGGTGATGTCGCTGACGGTATTCAGGAAGACGCCCGGCTGGCCGAGCACCCAGTGAACGGCGAGGTCGATGTCCTCCTGCGCGGTGAGCGGCTCGTACCAGGTGGAAGTCGTCTGTTCCCTGTCGCCCCAGGGAGCGGCGGTGATCGATTTGATGGTCTGTATGGCGACGTTGCGCTCCTGACAGCGTATGAAGAGTGCTTCGACGTCAGCGGCATAGTCGGAGTTCTGCATCAGCACCCATGAATAGGGAAGCAGCACCGAATCGAAGGGGAATCGCTGGAGCGAACGGTCGTGCATTCGCGCCACCGTCACGCCATGACCCGTGACCCCGATGTAGCGGACAAGACCTTCGTCCCGCGCCCGAACTGCTGCTTCCAGCGCGCCGCCGGGACCCAGGGCGGCCTGCCATTCAGACTCGTCGACGAGATTGTGGAGCTGGATGAGATCGACGCGATCGGTGCGCAGGCGTTCGAGCGAGCGCTGGATCTGGTCGTAGGCCGGACCGGCTTCGCGTTCGCCGGTTTTGGTGGCCAGGAAGAAGCGGTCGCGCTCTTTTTCCATCCACGGACCGAGTCGGATTTCCGAATCGCCATAGCTGGCGGCGGTGTCGATGTGGTTGACGCCCGCTTCGATGACCACCTCCATCGTGCGGTCGGCGTCGGCCTGACTGACGCTGGAAAAGGCAGCCGCGCCGAAGATGATGCGAGTGCTGGTGTGTTGGGTGTGGCCGAAGGGATGGGCTGGGAGCATGGGGTTCTCCTGGGCAATAGTCAACGGGCAATGGGCAATAGGCCATGAAGACTACACGATGTGGTTGCGGTGGAGATTGGGGGAAGGCGCGTGGAGAGCACCGTCGGTTTCCTCCTGCGGCAGGGTCAACGAAGTCCTTGAGGGACCGGGAGGTCGGGAAGAATTCTAAATTTTCCGCCTATTTGACCTCCGCCCGATTTTTGCCTCTACGTTTCATATTTCAGGTTCCTCGTCTAGTCATCTTCAGGAAGTCCATGCGAGTCGAAAAGCTCAGAGACCCGCTGATACAGATCGGCAAATCGGAGTGGACAGTGTCCCAGATGATCTGGTGGTCGATAGCGTCGTACTCATGAGCGATACGATTGCGCAGTCCGACGATGACTGGGAGTTCGGGAAGTATCTCGCGCAGAGTGGGATCGTCGCGTTCCGCAAGATTGAGCGCTTCGGCGACGATTTCGAATTGCCTTTCGACCGCTGACTGGAAGTAGACATCAGAGCGGTAGTCATCGAGGGACTTGCCGGCGACGAACGTCAGGATATGGCCGGTCGCCCGGCGGGCGTCATGCAGCCGCTTCGCGGTCTGGAGATTCATAGATTGTTGTGCGGGAGCGTTTCACGCTGGCGCGAAAGTAAGGGTTTTCGATTGGCTGGTTCGTCAGCAAATCGACCGAGCGATCGAAAAGCTTCTCGAGCTCCTCGGCGAAGGCCAGGTAACGGCGCGCGTAGCCAGGGGAGCGGTCGGCGAAATCGGCAATGAGATCGATGTCGCTCGTCTCCGCATCGAATTCATTTGTGGCGGCCGAGCCGAACACCTCGAGCTTGCGCACACCATAGCGACGACAGAGATCGGCGATCCGGCTGGATTGTTCGGTGATAGCGGCGATCATGGTCAGTACTCCCTCTGCTCAGGATACTCCAATCGTTCGATCTCACCGGGCCCATTGCGCACTCAAGCCATCATGAGGATGTACTGTGACTGCTAGAATCTTATTGACAAACTATAGTTTTCGAATGGCCCGAATCGAGTGGTGCAGCGATGCGGATTGCGACCGAGATTCAATCGAGTGTGCCGTCAGCGTCGAAGCATGTCCGGGTTGCAGTCGGACTGATGATTTTGTGGGGATGTCTCGGTTGGAGCAGTCCATCTACGGCGGCATTCTCCCAATCAAGCGTCGATGCACAGAACGCCATGGACATGGCGTATTACCTCTCCTATCTGGAGTCCGTGTGGGACTTCAACACTGAGTATGACTTCATCCATCCTGACGCACGGGCGATCATCCCGCGCGCTGCCGTTGTCGGGTGGTTTCAGGACAACTACGCACCCCGCAATCCCCAACCCGCGGTCATTCATGGCGTCGAGTTCGTCTCGTGGACATGGGACGTGACAGGGGTCACTTATCCCTACACAGCGCAGGTGTCATTTTCCCAGCAGTTCAATGACGGTCTTCGATCTGATGTGGTGCGCCTGGTACAGGATCAGAATGGCGTCTGGCGTTGGTTCTTCGGAAGGTCACGCGAATTCGTCGAGCAGACTATTGCGTACTATTCGCCCACCGTTCCGAATACACCGCACACCGGAGAAAGCTGGATCGATGAGTCGATTAACGATGTCTCGTCGTACTGGGATACCTTCTTTCAAGCCGAGCCACAGCGATATGACGATCCGCGAGTGGTCGTCTTCGATCAGGCGACTAGCACTGGTTGCGGTGTTATCGATCCGTTGGTCGATGGTCCGCTCTACTGCGGTCGGGACGAAAGCGTCTACCTGAATGTCTTCTTTTTGCAGGTCGTGAGTAACGACTATGGTCCGCTCGTGGCCACCATTGTCATCGCCCATGAGTATGCCCATCATGTGCAGAATGAGCTCGTCTTGAACACAAGCAGCATCCTTGCCTCAGAGCTCCAGGCCGACTGTCTGGCCGGTGCCTGGGCCCGGGACTATGCCACGCGTTTTCACCTGGCGGAGGCGGATATCGTCGCTGCGATGAACTTGATGATCCTGATCGGCGGCGACGTCGATCACGGACTGGGATCGCAGCGGGTCAAGGAGTTTCTGGTCGGATTCTATGATGGTTCACAGGCGTGCTTCTGAGCAATCCAAGCAGGAGTTTAGGATCCAATGACTGAGGCGAGTACGACCAGTCGCTACGCCTGGAGCCGGTTGAACCACCTGCAAGTAGGCCGCTATGCCAAGTACCTGGTCAAGATGGAGTTCGCACTGCTGGGCATCAGCGTCTTCGGCGCGGAGGTCGACGACCGGGGTCTCGATCTGGTGGTCATCGAGGCTAATGGAAACGGAGGGTACTTCAGATTCGCCTTGAAACGGGTGGCGGACATCCAGCAACCGTTCAAACAGAGATTAATTCATGGTTGGGATAACCGCATTCGGCATACGAAGCGCTAGACTAATCTCGGTAGCGCCACATGCTTGGCCGGGAGTAATGCTCATGGTTGCCCAAAATCTTCTCGATCGGCCGATGACCGCCGAAGATCTTGCTTTACTTCCTGACGACGATACCCGGCACGAGATCCTGGGAGGAGAGCTCATCGTGGCGGCATCGCCAACGGAACGGCACCAGTGGGCCTCGATTCGACTTTCCCGGCGAATACTCGAACATCTCGACACGACGGGAGTGGGTATGGTGTACGCAGCCCCCTTCGATGTACGACTCGGAAGATACCACCTGTTAGTACCCGATCTCTCGATAGTGCTCCGTCAGAATGCTTCACGAATTACCCGGAAACGCATTATGGGACCGCCAGATGTCGTTGTAGAGATCATCTCTGAGTCAACGAAAACCATAGATCGCGTTCGGAAGAGCGCGATCTATGCTGATGCCGGAGTTCCAGAGTACTGGATCGTTGATCCTGATGCGTCCACCATTCTGGTCCAGACACTCGTCGACGGACAATATGTGCCAGTGGCATCAGAGGATGGATCTGCTCACTCGCACCAGGTACCAGGACTCGTGGTGCATCCCACGGATATTTTTTCCACACCGGATTGGTTCGCGCCAGCCGAGGACGAGTAGAAGACACTTGCACAGCGAAACTCGATTCACCAGTCGCCCTGGATCGTCCCAAAAGACTTCATTCACATGCTTGACTCTGAATCAACCGGGTGCATCGCCTGGAGCCGTTTGCACCACCTGCAAGTCGGCCGTTATTGCCGAGTACCTGGTCAAGATGAAGTTCGCAATGCTGGGCATTAGCGTCTTCGGCGCGGAGGTCGACGACCGGGGCATCGACTTTGTCGTCAGAACAGACGAGGGCATGCATTACGACGTGCAACTGCGGTCGCCCGAGCATAACTTCTTCCCGAAGTCGACGTTCACGCCGAGCCCCAGTCTGCTCGCCGCTTTAGTACAGGGCCTCGAGAGGTCCACCGCTTCGCCGTGCGCAATTACTCACGCTGGAAATTGCGACGCTGACGCGCGAGAATAGACCTACTCAGGTCGGTTGCGACCTCATTCGATCTTTTTCCAGTCTGGCGGTGAGTATGGCTGAGCAGCGTGTCGCAACACAAACGATGAAGATTTCGGAGGTGAAAACGCATCTCAACTCGCTCGTCAACAAAGTCTATCGCGAGGAGTCGCGCGTGCTCGTCGAGAAAAGCGGCATCCCGGTTGCCGCGCTTGTTTCCGCGGCAGACTTGGCCCGCCTCGACCGGCTCGATCGCGAACGAGCTGAACGGTTCGCGGTGCTCGATGAGATGCGTGAAACGTTCGATGGCGAGACTCCTGAAGCGACCGAGCGGGAAACGGATCGGATTACCGCTGAAATCCGGGACGAGAATCGCCGGCGGAGGGAAGCCGCCGCTCAGCGCTGATGCGCGTTGTCCTGGACGCGAATGTTCTCGCCCCTGCTTTCGTCAACCTGACCGCTTCGGCTGGACGCCTGCTTGCGCAGTGGAGAATAGGCACGTTCGAGCTCATCGTTTCAGAGCCGATTCCTCTCGAGCTTCACCGTACCTATCAGGATGACTATTACGCTAGACGCCTATCGACTGAACTTGTCGATGCAGCCATCGCGTTGTTGAGGAGTGAGGCGCTCGTTGTCGAAGTGTTTGTGCACGTTTCGGGTGTTGCCACGCATCCCGAGGATGATTTGGTTCTCGCCACTGTAGCGAGCGCCAATGCCGATTATCTCGGTACACGAGATCAGCAATTGCTCAAACTTGGTTCGTTTCGCGGTTCCAGGATCATACATCCTGCTGACCTGACCCAGCATATCGAAGAAATCTGACGTGGATGGAGCAATCGGGCGCCGGACGCGGAAGTTCCCTTACCTCATCACCCGGTCAGTATGTAGATCGGATAACGTGACGCTTGACAGGTGACCATCGGGTCACCTATTATCTCCCCACGATGGAGGACACGGAGCCAGTATTCAAGGCACTCGCGGATCCGAACCGGAGACTCTTGCTCGACAAGCTCCACGAGCAGGATGGGCAGACGCTGTTGGAGCTTCAGCGTCACCTCCCGGAGATGACCCGGTTTGGAACCATGAAACACCTGAAGGTGCTGGAAGAAGCCGGGTTGGTGATCACCCGCCGCTCCGGCCGGGAAAAGCACCACTTCCTCAATCGCGTGCCGATCCAGATGGTCTACGACCGCTGG
>JBFWRO010000197.1:0-5997 GCA_050248865.1 Thermomicrobiales bacterium
GACGCCACTGCCAAATCCATCACCCAGCGACTGGGTCACGGCGACGGCATTCCCCTCGGCGTCGACGACATCGAAGTGCGTCGTGCATTCCTTGAGCGCGTACGCAGGATCGGAGGGAGGGACAGCGTCGTCTGGTCGTCGACCCTGGTACCGCTCGCCCTCTACGAATGCCGCGCGATCGGGATCGATCATCCCCCTGCGAACGGCGGCATGATCATCCGAAAGCAGCGCCTCGAGGTCGAGACAGGGGTTGGTGGTGTAGGCAATGCGATCGGCAACCGCCAGTTTGAATGTTTCAGCCAGGGTATGGATATGATCGACCGAGTTGTGCTCCATGGCACCGATGTCGAAACCCTGCAGCAGGCCAAATGCCTTAAGATATTGCCAGCCGCTGCACGTGGGAGGCGGACACGCGATGGTGTACCCGCGATACGCTCGTGAGAGTGGATCCTTCCAGACCGGTTCGTACGAGGCCAGATCTTCGGCGTCGATCAGACCGCCTTGGACCCGAATCGACTCGACAATCTCTCTGGCAAGCTCACCACGGCAAAACGACTCGACACCGCCATCGACAAGACGCTCGAATGTTCGCGCGAGCCTGGGTTGGCGAATGACCTCTCCTGCAGATGGAGCCCGACCGTGCGGCATGAACACTGATTTTGTCTGGTCGGTGAGATTGCCCGCCTTGAACATGGCCTCATAGAACCAGGCGTTCTTCACGGTCAGCGGCACACCAGTCGTTGCGTACTCTATCGCGGGTGTGAATATGGTTTTCAGGTCGAGGCTTCCGGACGCGGCGTGGGCGGTCAGCCACCCGGTCGCTGCGCTTGGCACAATCGGAGATTTGGGACCGTGGTTCTTCTCCGATTCCGACGCGAACGATGCGAGATCGGCGTTGCGAGAACTTGGCCCCACGTAATCGAGGACGCGCAACGTGCGCTCGTTCGCCGAGTAGATCAGCATATACCCACTGCCGCCGATCCCCGACATGTATGGCTCGGCAACATTGAGTGCGGCCGCCGTCGCAACTGCGGCATCGACCGCGTTTCCACCAGACTGCAGAATCCGCATTCCCGCCAGCGTTGCCAGGGGATGAGCCGAAGTCACCGCTCCGCGCGTGCCCATTGCCATCGGGCGATGCGCAAAGCCCTTGTTCGCCCAAGCCATAACCTCAACTCCCTGCACGAAAATACGAAACAGGCTGGGCGGTATTGTGTCACAGCCCAGCCATCAACGTATTCGGGTGCTGCGGGCAGGTCGTGACCCAGCTAGCGTGAGGCCGCCATCTGAGCTTTTTTCCGCTCCTTGGCCCGGTCGTCCTGAGAAAGAAGTCGCTTGCGCAGGCGAAAAGCGGAAGGGGTGACTTCCAGCAATTCGTCGTCGGCGAGAAAATCGAGTGCCTGTTCGAGACTGAGCAGGACCGGCGGCGTCAGCTTGATGGCAATGTCCGACGTACTCGAGCGAATGTTTGTCAGCTTTTTTGCGCGGCAGACATTGACGACCAGATCGTCCTGACGCGGCTGTTGCCCAACGATCATGCCCATATACACCTCCGCCTGGGGCTCGACGAAGGTCACGCCGCGCTCCTGGGCATTGGCAATGCCATGGGCCAGGGCCACGCCAGTCTCCGAGGCAACCAGTGCGCCAGTCCGGTTCGATGCGATGGGGCCGAGCCAGGGCTCGAAGCCGATCAGGCGTGACGCGAGGACGCCATTGCCCCGGGTGGCCGTGAGAAAGGCATTCCGCAACCCGATGAGCCCGCGGGTCGGAATGGCGAATTCCAGGCGCACACTGCCCCGGCCGTCATTGACCATATCGAGCATCCGCGCGCGTCTGCCGCCGACCAGTTCAGTCACCACCCCCACGAACTCCTCTGTGGTGTCGATCACGAGGTGCTCGACCGGTTCGTGGACGTCCCCATCGATCTGGCGGGTAATGGCCTCAGGACGCGATACCTGGAATTCGTACCCCTCCCGACGCATCGTCTCGATCAGTATCGATAAATGGAGCTCTCCGCGCCCGGAGACCGAGAAAACATCGGGTTGGTCGGTTGCTTCCACGCGCAATGAGAGATTTGTCTCGAGCTCGCGGAAAAGTCGCTCTCGCAACTGGCGGGAGGTCGAGAATTTGGCGTCTCTCCCGGCAAATGGGGAGGTGTTGACGCCGAACGACAGCTTAAGCGTTGGTTCTTCGATATCGATTGCGGCGAGGGCATGTGGGGCACTCGGGTCGGCAAGCGTCGCCCCGATTCGAGCATCGGGAAAACCGGCTATCGCCACGATGTCTCCGGCGACGACGTTTTCGACATCGCGCCGGTGCAGCCCATCGAACGTGGAGAGGGACGAGACTCGTTGACGAGCCTCCTGCCCGTCTGGCCCAACCTGAATCATCAGATCTCCCATCGAGATCTGCCCACTATGTACACGCCCAATCGCAATGCGCCCGAGGTGATTGTCATAGTCGAGCGACGCGATCAGCAATCGGGCTGGCGCGGACCGGTTGGTGACGGGAGCCGGTATGTACTGCAGGATCGCGTCCAGCAACGGTCTCAGGTCGGATTGCAGATCGACTGGCGAAAGACCAGCTACCCCGTCGCGGGCGATGGCGTACAAAACTGGAAAATCGAGTTGATCGGCGTCGGTGGCCAGATCCAGAAAGAGATCCTGGGTCAGGGCCACGACATCCTCAGGGCGGGAAGCGGGACGATCGACCTTGTTGACCACCACGATTGGCTTCAAGCCCAGGGCTAACGCTCGCTGGAGCACGGTGCGCGTCTGGGGCATTGGTCCTTCCACGGCATCCACCAGGAGCAGGCACCCATCCGCCATGTTCAGCACCCGCTCGACTTCGCCACCAAAGTCAGCGTGTCCAGGGGTGTCGATGATGTTGATCTTCACACCGTTGTAGAAGATCGCGGTGTTCTTGGCCAGAATAGTGATGCCGCGCTCTCGCTCGAGATCATTGCTGTCCATGATCAAATCGCCAGCGGCATCCGGATCGCGAAAAACATTCGATTGTTTCAGCAGGCCGTCGACGAGCGTCGTCTTGCCATGATCGACATGGGCGATAATCGCGACGTTGCGCAATGAATGGTCTGGCGACGCGCCTTCGGCGGCCAGATGTCCGCTTCCGGTAACGGAAGCCGACGTAAGAGACTCTGTCATCGGGAATCGTTTCCTGGACGTAGACTGGAAAGTCGCGAGTGTTGATCACTCGGCGCGATCGCACAAGTGCTGCGCCGGTCAACCTGTCAATTGTGCATGCCTGGAGCCGTTTTCGCCAGTTTCGGCGCTCGGTTCCGCTCGCCCTTCGCTGGAATGCCGCTGTGGCGCGGGCCAGTGCCTTGAGTACCGTGGTGACAACGTGCACTATTCGTCACATAACGGCCCTCGCCCTCGCCCTGGAAACGGTGAACGACCGAAATGCCCGATAGAGAGTTCTGGAGTGTCATCCCCGCGGGCGGATCGGGAACTCGCCTCTGGCCGCTGAGCCGGGCGAGCCGGCCAAAATATCTGCTGCCATTGGTGGGAGACCGCTCGCTTCTCCAGCAAACCTGGGAGCGGTTGTTGCCACTCTCCAAGCCCGAAAGAATCATCGTCGTCGCCGGGATGGCCCACGCCCCGGAGATCGCCCGTCAGCTTCCCGATTTACCAGTCGAGAACATGATCATCGAACCGTTGCCACGCGGCACCGGGCCGGCAATTGGTCTTGCCGCCCGCCTGATCGCGGAGCGTGACCCGACGGCGATCATGGGAAGTTTTGCGGCGGATCATGTCGTTCGCGATGCCGGGGCCTTTGTCGATGCGGTCCGCACTGCCGTCAGCGTCGCCAGAGGCAATTGGCTCGTGACGATCGGAATCGAACCCACGCGGCCAGAGACGGGCTACGGATATATCGAGCGAACGACGACGCGAATCGACGCCGCAGAACCGGGCGTGGCCTGGATGGCGGCCGGCTTTACTGAAAAGCCGAGCTACGAGCGTGCGGTCGAATTTCTTTCCGCGGGACGATTTCTGTGGAATGCCAGCATGTTCATCTGGGGCGTCGAGCATTTTTTGAACGAACTCGGACGATTTCTGCCCGACCTCTATTTCAGTTTGGAGCGAATTGCCCGGGCCTGGCATTCCAATGATGCGGATCTGGTGCTGAACCGCGAATGGAATACGGTCGAATCTGTGACCATCGATGAAGGCATCATGGAACAAAGCGATCGCATTGCCGTTGTGCCTGCGGAATTCGGATGGTCTGATATCGGCGACTGGCATGGACTGGCGGGATTGATGCAAGAGAGCACGTTCGACAACGCGATTCGCGGCAACGTCATCGCGCATGACGCCAGGAGTACGCTGGTTTGGTCGACGACCAACCGCCTTGTGGCGGTAGTCGGTGTGCATGACCTCGCCATTATCGACACCCCCGATGCGCTGCTGGTCGTCGACCGCGACCGCGCGCAGGAGGTGCGGGCGATTGTCGATCGCCTGAAGAAGGAGCGTCAGGATCTTGTTTGACAAGCGTACGCCGAACCATGGAGCCGGCGGCGGAGAGCGCGCATCGCCAGCCTTCCCGATATCAGCACCGTCGCGGTTTGCTCGCAAGTGAGAGTGCGTTCCCCGGAACGGTGAATGCAGGCCGCCTTTTCTGCTAGCCGGCCACGATGTCCAGCATCAGGGCGGAGTCACGCCCCAGGTGCTGGCAAGGTGCATCAGGCTCTCCCAGATCGGATCCGGAACCTCGATGCCTTCACGCTCGCGGCGTGCGTGTTCGGCGATCTCAGGTTCTCCGGGAAGCAGCACTTCGTCGAACCCTTCCGCAGGAGACGCGTGGTGGACATCCTCCACTTGCGCTTCCACCGCATCCAGGAAGCGGTCGACAGGCGCCAGTCGCGAAACATCGATGGCGATGATGACGGGTCCATTCGACCCTCGATGAGCGGCAAGCCGTTCAGGGACCATGCCCGCCAGACCGCGTCCCAGGAATTGAGCGAGCAGACTGATACCTGATCCCTTGTGTGCCCCGAAGGCGACAAGGGCGCCGCCATCATAGAAATCGTTGGGGTCGATCGATGGCACCCCATCGATATTTACCACCGCTCCCGGAGGAGCTGGTAATCCTTTTGCGCGCGCCACTCTGAGTTTGCCCTCGGCGATGAACGCGGTTGCGACATCGAGCGTCACCGGTTGATGGCCTTCTCGGCGAGGAACCGACCACGCGAACGGGTTTGTCCCCATCACGCGACTGCGTCCTCCATACGGCGCCACTGCCGGTCCGGCGTTGGCCATCGCCAGCCCGACCATCCGTCGACTGGCCACGTACTCCACGTACGGGGCCACTCGGCCGATGTGGTAACAGCGATCGACCGTTCCCAGGCCAATACCGTGCTCTTGCGCGTTTTCGACCGCGTGCTCGCAGGCCAGCAGCATTGCTGGCTGTCCCCACCCCCATTGCCCGTCGACCATCGTCAGGGCGCCGTTGGTTCTGACCACTATTGCCCGGGCAGCAGGGTCGAGCGCGCCCGAGCTCACCTGTTCGAGATACGCCAGTATGCGAATCACCCCATGGGAGTCATGGCCCGTCAGATTCGCATCGACGAGCGAGTCCCCAACGAGCACTGCAAGATCATCAGGCGTGCCCGCCGCCTCGAGAAGCAATCGCATCAGATCACGGAGCTCTTGCGGACGTCGAAGTGCCATCCATTCCTCGCTTGCTCGGCTTGAGCGCTTACGTGTTGTCTCCTGGTTCGGTCGCGTATCGCATCATTATCGGGAGATTCATGCGCGGAGCAACTGGCATGAACCGGCAGAAGTCGCGACCAGGAAAGGAATACCGATGATTCGCTACCGTCCCGAAGCGATTCCGGCAATCGCTGACGAATCGCCGATCTTCGTTGGTTCTGTTTCCCGGCAACCGATGGTGACCGACGCAAATCCCGACGTGCTGAGAGCCACTATCGTCACGTTTCACGACGGCGCCCGCAACAAACTGCATCAGATCGGAAGA
>JBFWRO010000198.1:0-5983 GCA_050248865.1 Thermomicrobiales bacterium
TTTCCCTCTCCGTGCCTGGACTCCTGGGAATAGCTGCCGTTGCCGCGATTCTTGTTGTTGATGCTCTCCCGTCAAAAGCACCGACTGGTCTGGTGGCCGGCTTCTCAGTTCTGATCGTTTCGACCTACCTGCTGATCACGGCGGTTCTCGATGAATCGATTGCCGGACTCGGAGGCGGGGTCGAGCAGGTAGGGCCAACGACGCTAACAGCCGCAGGTTCGTCGAAAATCTGGCGATTCACACGGCATGGCGCCGAAAACCGCGTGATCGCTGTTGCCTACGCTTTGCTGACAGCGCTGGCCCTGGCGCTACTGTTTCTCGCCGCGAATCAGCATGGCAAAGAAGGCAATCGCGCGGCAGTCCTGTTTGTGGTCTCGCTAATGATCGCCGGCAACGCTCTCATCCGGCTCTGCCCCATTGCAGGGTTTCCCGGCGGCGTTGCGGGCCGAAAATGCATGACGTTGTTCGGAGGCGACGAGGATGCAGTCGGTAGCGCTGCTTTGATCGTGAGCTACTTCGCCAGCGTCACGATCGCGTTGGCGGGTCTTCTGATCGTTGCCCATCCCGGTTCCTGGGGTCCATGGGGAGTCGCCTGCCTGGTCTTGGGAATCGACTGCACTGCCGTCACGCACTGGCAGGGGGAACGAACCCGCTGGGCCGAGAAAGCGTCGCAACGCACGCTTGGTTCGCTTCGATTTTCCCGCTTACCGACCGTGAGCCGATCTGCGCCGGTTTCAGAGTTGTTCAGCATCTTTGCCGTCGAAGGCAATCGAGCCACAATTGTCGTGACCGATGAGAAGGGGCTTCCCTGCGGTCTCATCGAGCTGCGACACCTGAAAAGCGCCGCGCGAACAGGGCAGGCCGTCCATCCAAACGAACTGATGGTCACGCTTTCCGAAATACCACGGTTTGCCTGTGAATCGACTGTCCTCGAGGCGGCAATATCCCTCGAGCACCGGGGCTTGTCTGCCCTGGTCACCGAGTGCGCGGAAGACAAACTGCGAGTCATTTCACTGAATGAACTTCTCAGGCTTGGCGAGTGACCCGGCCGTCAGGACAGATCATCGATCAGCGCCTGTGACAGCAGGGGCAGCACCTGACCTGCGGGCGCTCGCACCAGCACTGCTGCCTGATTGTCCAGTGGGGTCTCGGTAAGATTGACAATTGCCAGAGGTATGCCTCGCCGAATGGCAATCAGCGGCACTTTGGCGGCCGGCTGCACGATCAGCGAGCTGCCGATCACCAGAAGCAAATCACTCCGCTCGGTTTCCGCGATCGCCCTGCGAAAGGCGCCTGCCGGCAGCGGTTCACCAAACAGCACCGTCGCCGCTCGCAACGGACCACCGCAGTTCTGGCAGTCCGGGACATCTTCTCCCGCTTCCTGCCGGCGCTGGATGTCCAGGCCGTCCCACTCCCGTCCACAGTCGAGACATCGCACGCTTCTCGCCGAGCCATGGAGTTCGACAACCGCCTCATCGGGCACCCCGGCCACCTGATGGAGTCCGTCGATATTCTGGGTGACCACGCAGGTCACGAGTCCGGCCTCGAAGAGTCGAGTGACCGCCAGGTGCCCGGCGTTCGGTTGTTTTGCAATAAGTTCCGGGAATCGCTCCTTGCGGGCCGCCCAGTAGGAGCGCCTCGTTTCAGGATTGGTTCGGAAATCCCCTTCTGTAGGCGGTTTCTGCGTGGCCCACACTCCACCCGGTCCTCGGTAATCGGGAATACCGGATTCAGTACTCATTCCCGCGCCGGTAAACACCAGAATGCGACGTCGGTCCCGGCCGAGCTCGATCAGCGATTCGACGCTGGCGAGGTCGCCGTTGTCCTGTCGAGTAAGGGATGAATGCAGATGCTGTGTCATGCGGTTGTGTACGTACGCATTCTTTGCTAGGATGGACAAACAGTCACGCGAGTCTGGCAGCCGGTGATCCCGCACCTGTCACCACTTGCCACCGATAAGAGGATCGCAGGTCGTCAACGACCCACGTAAGCGCGGGACAGCACAGATGATACTCACTGACGCGGGAATCGCAGAATTGACGGATCTGCGTGACACCCTGACGCAATGGTTCAGAGTTGCTTGTGGAATGCCGGTTCTCCCTGCGACTCCGTACCTAACAGCGATCGGAACCGTTGAGCGGCATGCCGCCCACCGGTCGATGCAGCCGCATGCGGACGAGGGCGTTTCTTCGTTTGCCGACGCCGGAAAGGGCGAATTGTCGCGCCCACTGAGCGTCGAAGAGCAACGCGCGCGAGTTATTGCCTTGCGTGGCATGTCGCAGGCCAGGGAGGGCGATTTCGCCGCGGCCGAGGAAACCTTTGCCGAAGCGGTCGACCTCGATCCTGAGCTCGATTTGCGAAGGTTGCCGGCTTTCTGGCATCTGCCTCGGCAGGTACATGAGGCCGCAATTGGCGCACTGCTCTCCGCCGGCCGGTCACGCGATGCTTCGGCGCTGATCGCCGATCTGAAGACGCGATACCGTCCGCGACTACTGCCAGTGCGGAGCGACGACTGAGCCCCTTCACCCGGGTGTTTGCGCCGTCCGTCGCAATTCGGTATAAGAGGAATGCGATGCTGTCCTATTGACAAGTAGTTTTCGCGATGGCGCGAGCGGGAATGGGAGTGAGTTCATGAAGGGTGTCATTCGCCTGGCGTCAGCGCCGATCAACTGGGGAATCACGACCCCCGGCCAGGAAGGAAATCCGGAGCCCTCCGATGTGCTGGAAGCTGTAGCCAGTGCGGGTTACACCGGCTGCGAAATTGGACCGTTCGAATACTTCGGCACCTCCGCCGAAGAGGTCAAAGCCAAATTTGCTGAACATCGACTCGAGATCGTCGCATTCTGGGTCGATGTTCCACTCGCCGAAGCGCTCTCCGAAGAACACCGAAGTTGGGTGAAGTCCGTCTGCGAGCGTTTGTCCGCAATGAACGCGCCCTTCCTCATCGTCAGCGACTTGATGACCGATCAGCGGCTCGCGATTGCTGGACGCGTTTCAGGCTTCCCCGAGCACTGGTGGACGGATGATGACTGGGCCCAGGTGCGCCTGACATTGATCGAAATGGCGGCAATCGCCGACGCGCATGGACGAACGCTTGTAGTTCATCCTCACCTCGGTGGACATATCGAGAGTGGGCCGGAGATCGAGAAACTGATAATGGCGATCGAGGGCACCGATGCCCGGCTGTGCATTGACACGGGTCATTTTCGAGTCGGGGACGTCGATGCTATTCCGGTGCTGTCCCGCCAAATGGAGCGAACGGTGCATGTTCACGCAAAGGACATCGATGGTGAGGTGCTGGGCAGACTCCGATCAGGAGAGCTCGGTATCTGGGAGGCCATCGATGCAGGCCTCTTTTGCGACCTGGGCGACGGTGTCATTGACTGGGAAGGATTCCGCAACGCGCTGGACGAAGGAGGCTACGAGGGCTGGGTGGTCGCTGAAGAAGATCGCTCCCTGGCACCGGGGTCACGCGCTCCCTACGACTCGAACCAGCGGAATTTCCTGTTTTTGAAAAACCTTCTGGGCGACCTCGTCAAAGCCTGAGTCCCAGTTGCCGTCGCTTGTCCGAACGGCCCGTCCTGCGGGTGCTACTCTAGGTGCAGTGACTCGTTGCGCTGATTGGGGCGGTGACGATGTTTTGCACGATTTGCGGCGCTCCAGCTGAACACGCGCTCGGCTCCTGTCCGTCATGCGGTCGCCCGTATGTGCGGGGAACCTGTGTGTCGCCGGGCGGCCGCTCGCATGCGCACGTTTCAAGGCTCTTTCGATCTCGACTTTTGCGGATCGCCCTGGCATCGCTGCCAATGCTTATCTTGCTCCTTATCGGTGGCGGATACCGTCAGCACCTGGTCAGCATCGACAGGCAGCGCGAGGCGGCATATCAGCGGTCGCTGGTTGCCCTGGAAGAAGGCGACTATGCCGGCGCCCAGGCAGGGTTCGCGGCTCTCGGCGATTACCGAGACGCAGCCGGACTCCTGTCCTCCGTTCTCGCCGAGTCGATCCCGCTGCGCGAGCAGCTCGAGGATGCCCAGTCCGCATTTCTCGCGCGCGATTTCGAGCGATCGATATCGATTCTCAACGAGGTGCTCGGCGCAGCGCCGAGTTACCAGGATGCCCATGAGCTCCTCGAAACGGTGAAGGCCACGTATGCCGATGAACTGCTTCTGTCCGCCTCGTTGAGCAGGGCGAGCCGCGACTGGGTCGGCGTCGAACAATCGCTTTCTGGCGCGCTGGCGCTGCAACCGGAGAATGCGCAGCTTGCGAGCGAACTCGAAGACGTGCTCGACTATCACGCTCCGATGGTCTTCACACGCGATGGCGTGGTGCTGATTGCCGGCCCGTCCGGTGACGATGAACGAGCGCTAACCGCAGCCGTGGACGCTCGCTGGGCGTCCTGGAGTCCCGACCGCAGCCGCATCGCCTTTCTTGTACCGACTCCCCAGAGCAGTCGATTCGACGCCACCATCATGGTCATGCATGCCGATGGTTCAGGCATGCGCAAAGTCATCGACCGGGTACTTCCTTTCGCGCCTCCCCAATGGAGTCCCGATGGGCGGCATCTGGCATATCCAAGCGTGCGGGAGTTCGAAGAATTCAGCTTCACCGGACGGATCTCGCTCAACGTCGTAACGCTCGAGACAGGCATGGAGCAGGACCTGACCGGCGAGTCGCTAAACCATGCGAGCACCCCAACCTGGTCGCCCGACGGAGGGCACCTGGCATTCGTCAGTCTGCGTATGGACCGACGTCGGGGTGGCGGTGTCGAACTACTGGACGGCGACGCCTGGCGGGTCGATGTTGCGTCCAAGGAGCTCACGAACCTCACCAATGGGCAACTGGAGGATGAAAACTGGATTCTCTGGTCACCCGCCGGGAATCAGCTGCTGGTGTTAACCAACCCGGGAGATTGGGGATCCCCCCAGATGATGCACCTGTACCTCCTCGACGCGGAGGGGAAGCAGGAGCCTGTACAGGTCACGTCTCAATGGCAAATCGCTGTGCCGAGCTGGTCCCCGGACGGTTCACGCTTTGCCTACGTCACCGGAGGCTCGAGTATTCGCGTCTGGACCGACGGGCGGGAAGAATGGATAGACGTGCGGGGTCAGCTCGCAACGCACCTGACCTGGTCGCCAGATGGCTCGCGGCTCTTCGTGCCGACATCGAGCCCACCCAATCCCTCCTGGTTGATCGAGATCGATGACGGGTTTGGCACGCTCGAGCCCGTGCGACTTCGAGCTGATGGGCTGGCCGGAGGCAATGGGATTGTCATGTGGGCGCCTGCCACACAAGTGTCACGTCCAGATCTCGAAAGCTCCTGACGTGCTGGCTGAAACGTCCCAACCTGAGGATGAAGTAGAGTTGCAGGAGTATCGATCGATCGGAGAGTAACCAGTGCTCCTGCTCGGAAGTCGCGAAGATAACGCACACCTTGGATATATCGAAGCACGCTGTTCACGGTGCACGCGGGCGGGCATGATGCCTGTCTATATGGGCAAGCGGAAGGTCACCTTCGCGGCGATCGTTGCCGTGCCGGTAGCCGAGCAGCTGTACCTCGAATGCACCGAATGCGGCACCAAGCTCGGCGTCTCCTCCGATCAGGAGGCCGACCTGCGAAAGCGCATGGTTTCTACGCAGCAGCTCGCCGGTCTGGCCTCGGGAGCGTCACGCATCAACGCGCAGCGCGCACAGGCCGCCGAGATGCGCACGGCTTATCAGGTGCTGCAAGTCGACACCGCGGCGGAGCCCGAGGTGATCCAGGCCGCGTTCAAACGGCTGGCCTTCAAATATCATCCCGACCGTTCGACCGACGTTTCGGCACCCGAGCGAATGCGTGAACTCATCGAGGCCCATGCGATCCTCTCCGACGACGACAAGCGACGCTCATATGATCGATCGATCGGAATCGAACGGACCGAGCCGGTACATACGCCTCCGGCAATGCGGGCGGATGACGTCTGACTCGATCACGCCCGCAGAATGA
>JBFWRO010000199.1:0-5959 GCA_050248865.1 Thermomicrobiales bacterium
CAGAGACGCACGGCCAGCAACGAGGTTCGCCGATGTCCCGAACGATCAAACTCAACGATGGAAAGACCCTGCTCGTGCGGCCGATCCGACCTGACGACGCCGCCAGGTTACAGGTATTCCACCGCTCCCATAGTGCACGAACCCGGTATCAGCGCTTTTTCGGTCACTATCCGGAATTGAGTGATCATCAAGCGGAACGGTTCGCAACGGTCGACGGGCACGACCGGCTGGCGCTCGTCGCAATCGATCACACAGATTCGGAGACTTTCGCGGGAGTCGTCCGGCTCGATCGCGACCCAGGCACGTCGGCGGCCGAGTACGCGGCAATCGTCACTGATGCCTGGCAGGGGCGAGGTGTTGGCCACGGTTTGACCATGGAGCTACTCAAGGATGCCGTGAGCCAGGGCATTACGACGGTCTACGCGCTCGTGTTAGCCGGAAATCAGCCGATGCTGGCGTTGCTGAAGGGACTGGGTCTGCCCTGGCGAACATCGATGGGTCCTGATTTCGAACGCGTCGAGATCGATCTCGACGAGCATTGGGGAGAAGCGTCATGAGTATTCGACGGTTGGCGGTGCTGACGAGCGGAGGGGACGCCCCCGGCATGAATGCAGCCATCCGCTCGGTCGTCCGCAACGCAGTGCATCATGGTCTCGAGGTCTACGGCGTCCGCGATGGATACCGAGGCCTCATGGCAGGTGCTTTCGAGCAGCTCACGAACCGGTCGATCGGCGGGATCATGCTGCGAGGTGGAACGGTGCTGGGCAGCGCCAGAGCACCCAGTTTTGCCTCGGAGGAAGGGCGGGATGAGGCGCTTCGACACCTGAATGCATCGGGAATCGAGGCGCTCGTGGTCATCGGCGGCAATGGTTCGCAGTCTGGCTCGCTGAGTCTGCACCAGGCGGGGTTTCAGACAGCTGGGGTTGCTTCCACGATCGACAATGATCTCTCACTTGTGGACACAAGCATCGGCGTCGACACTGCGTTGAACACCGGTTTGGCGCTTATCGACAGGTTACGAGACACGGCGACGTCGCACCACCGGGCGTTTGTCGTCGAGATGATGGGGCGCAAGAGCGGATATCTGGCACTGATGGCGGGCATCGCATCAGGCGCTGAGATGATTTGCACCCCCGAATCACCGGTCACGATTGCCAGTGTCATCGAGACAGTGCAATCAGCCCACGCCATCGGGAAGAATCACTTTCTGGTTGTTGTGGCGGAAGGAAGTCCGACAACCGCAACGGAGATTGTCGACGCGCTGAACAATGACGGCTGCTTCGAAACACGACTTTCGGTGCTGGGTCATGTCCAGCGCGGAGGAGCTCCGCTGGCATTTGATCGCCTGCTTGCGAGTCGCAGCGGGGCGGCAGCGGTCCAGGCGATCGTGCGGGGGCAGAGCGGAGTACTCGCTGGGCTTGCCCGCGGCGAGATTACGCTAGTACCGATCGAAGAGGCAATACTCCTATCGAGAAAGGTGACGCCAGAGCTGCTGGCCCTGGCCGACGTCCTGTCTCGATAGATATCAGGGAGACCCAACGTCGAGCCCAGAGTACACGAGCTGACGACGCTCGAGCCAGGACCAGAACGCTTCGAGAGGCCTTCCCGGCGGCTCCGTCATGTCGATCTTGAGATGGTCGACGCCCTCCGGCGCCCGAAGGTCTGCCCCAGCCGTCGCCTGGCGCTGGCGAAGATAGGTCCCATAGGTTGCTGCCGAAGGGTCGCGCCCTTCGCTGGCACGCGCGTCGAGCCGCTCGCGCACGGTGCTTTCGGGCAATGTCGTTTCGAGAAGCACCACAGGAACACCGGCCTGCCGTCCCACGGACGCGGCTCCTTCCCGCAGCTGCTGATCGAGGAACGCTCCATCCAGAACGACCGGTTTGCCTGCTCCGAGCACCTCTCGTGCGCTGCGGAAGAGCTCGGCATAGGTGCGGGCGGTTTGTTCAGGCGCATACGCGCCCTCCAGCCAGGCGGCGTCCCGAATGGGCAATCCAGGCGAGATCGCTGCGCGAAGATCGTCCGTACGCAACCAGGACGCACCAGTGGCATACGCGATTTTGCCGGCGATCGTCGATTTTCCTGTACCACTGAGGCCAGTCATTACCATGAGACTCGCTCCTGTCTCGATGGCGCTCCGGAAGGCGGTATCGAGGTAGCGCGCAGCGCTCGAGAAGTGCAGGGGCGCGTCGGCACTGGATGAGGTTGCCGTAAGGCTCTCGGTCTTGACCCGGACCAGCGCTCGGTGCGTTTCGTACAACCTGAGCAGCGAGGATGGAAGCATCTCGGGCGGAGCATCATATCCCTCGAGGATGGCATCTGCCAGATCATTCCGGTCGAGGCGACGCATATCCATCAAGAGAAACGCGAGGTCGCTGGCAATGTCGGAGCAGCGCAGCGCGTCGTTGAACTCGATGCAATCGAATATTTGCAACGTGCCGTCGTTCTCCACACAGATGTGATCGGTACGAAGATCGCCGTGGCCGTCACGAATCCAGCCGCCGGTCGCCCGGGACTCGAGCATGATCCGCTGCGAATTGAGAAACTGACCGACGACCATTGCGATCTGCCGGAGCTGCTGGTCGCTGATCTGCCGGTTCCCGATGTGATGAAGCTCTTCGATGTTTCCGAGGATGACGGAACTCTGCTGATCGGCGGCGGTTTTTTCCGTGGCGCATACCGGCGCGCACTCGTGAAATCGGCGCAGCGTGGCTCCGATCCGCTCTGCCAATCCTGCCTCAACCGCATTGGCGGCAATCAATCGATCCAGCATTCGATCCGCCGGTAAACGGCGCATCACGGTGCCCCACTCGATGATTTCTCCGGTGCCATCCACCTGGACACCTTCACCCTGTCGCGTTATCGGCACGACGTCGAGGTAAACACCGGTGGTCAGCCGCCGGTTGAGCGCGAATTCCTGCAGGCACGAGCGCTTCCTCGACTCCGGGGTCCGGTGATCGACGAATGGATATCGCACCGGACGCCGAATTTTGAGAACCCGATCTCCCGCCAGGTACAACCAGGAAATGTGGGTCTCGATGAACTGCACATCCTCAACCGGCCACGGAAATGCCGTTGGTCGTCGAAGTGCGTGAGGATCGAATGCCTGCGTGTGACGCTGATTCACCTTGACATCCCGCGCGATCGAACAATGGTTATCGCGTAGCTGGGACCGCTCCGCGATGTGGTTCAGGTAGAGTATGGTGCTGTGTCTGCGTGCTCGTCCGGCGACGCCATGCGCCGGCAAAGAACATTCGGCGGTCAGGCGGGAGTATCATCGCCCGGTTCGCTCAGTCTGAAAAGATCGCGGTCACTGGGAGAAGGCTGCGCCCACCTCCTTCCTGAATCGACGACGTGGAGAATCTCTCGGTGCCGAATCTCACGCTTGATCCTGAAATCGACCGTCGCACGCTCGTCGCTGCCTATGAAGCGTCGCTCACGGTTGCAGCGGAGGTCGATCTCGATCCCCTGCTCCAGCGGCTTACTGACCTGGTCCGTGAGCTGGTGGGCGCCAGGTATTGCGCGCTGAGTGTGACAAACATGCAGGGAGTGATCGTTTCGTTCATCACATCGGGGATCTCAGCGGAGACACGGATGGCCATTGGTTCGCTGCCAGTGGGTAAGGGACTTCTCGGCGCGCTGGCGAAGGAAAAACATGCAATCATCGTCCCCGAAATGCAGGCTGATCCGCGATCCGTTGGTTTCCCTCCGAATCACCCCCCAATGACGTCCATGCTGGGCGTGCCGGTGATGATCGGTGATCGGTCGGTGGGGAATCTGTACCTCTGCGACCGAGTGGATGGGCAGCCGTTCAACGACCAGGATCTGGCGGTGGTCCAACTGGTCGCCACGCATGCAGCAACGGCTATCGAACGCGCCCGGTTGCATGGCCAACTCGAGCAGAGTCGCCGCGGCGCCGAGGAGCAACGCGATCAGCTGCGGTCGATCATGGACAATCTGCCTTCGGCGGTGATCATCCAGTCGGCGGAGGACCTGCAGGTGGAAATGGCCAACAGCATGGCCATGACCCTTTTTTACGGCGGGATCTTCACACCGGCGACGGTACCTGTTTACGACCGCGATTTCCTCCTGATGCGGGAGACCGGTGAGCCCGTGTCCCTGCAGCATCAGCCAGCAGCACGCGCCGCGAGTGGAGAGATCATTCGCAATTTGCAACTCCTCCTGCGAAAGCGCAATGGACAAACCGTGCCTGTACTCGTGCAGGCTGGGCCGCTGCGTGATTCACGCGGCGCGATTACAAGGGCGGTAGTGGTTCTGCAGGACATTACGGCTCTGCGCGAGGCCGAACAACTCAAGGACGATTTCATTTCACTCGTGTCACACGAGTTGCGCACGCCGATTACGGCGGTGTATGGCGGCTCTCACCTTCTCGCCAACCAGCGGGATAGCATTCCGCCGGAGGTTGCCGATCAGCTCCTGCAAGACGTGGTGATCGAAAGCGAGCGCCTGAATCAAATGCTGGAGAATTTGCTCAGCATCGCGTCGATCAGGGCAGGGAGACTGGAACCCGAGACCGAACCGGTCCTGCTCGCGCCTCTGTGCCAGCGCATTGCCTCAGATATCGCCAGGCGCACCGGCATCCATGAGTTTGTCGTCGACATCCGCGCCGAAACGCCGCCGGTCGAGGCAGACCCGCATCATCTGGAGCAAGTTGTCCGCAATCTGTATGAGAATGCCATCAAGTACTCACCACGGGGCGGCACCATTCGCACGACGGCCAACGCGTCGTCCCGCACAGTCTCGATTAGCATCACGGACGAGGGCATCGGCATCGCCGCCGAGCATCTGGATCAGCTGTTCGAGCGATTTCGCCGTCCTGGAGCGCCCGCGACCGTGCGGGGCATGGGCCTGGGGCTCTATCTTTGCAAGCACCTGGTCGAAGCGCAGGGTGGAGTCCTATCGGTTTCGTCTCGGGGCGTTGGGCAGGGTGCGACATTTGGCATCACGCTGCCAATCGCCGCAGGCTGGGATGCCGCGGCGTCGTTCTAGTCCTTGCACCTCCTGTGGAATCGCCCTATGGTTCAGTCAGTGATTGCATGCTACGACAGGACTACGCCCATCTATGAGAAAGCATCAGATTCTGGTCGTCGACGATGAGCCGGCGATCGTCCGGCTCGTCAAGTCCAAACTCGTGGCGGACGGATACGCTGTCGAGTCGGCAAATAGCGGTGAGATGGCGCTCGAATATATCGAAAACGAACGGCCAGACCTGATCATTCTCGATGTGATGATGCCCGGCATCGACGGTTATGAGACATTGCGGCGCATCCGGGGCAAGACCCAGATACCGGTGATCTTGCTGACGGCGCGGTCCGGTGACGCCGACCTGAGTCGCGGATTTCATGCTGGGGCTGATGATTATGTCACCAAGCCGTTCAATCCCGATGAACTGGGATTGCGGGTGGCGGCGGTGCTGCGCCGGACGGCGGGGGCATCGCCCATTGGCGGGTCGGCGATTCTGGAATATCCCGAGGTCACTATCGATCTCGATCGGCGAACGGTGACCGTCAGGGGCGAGGAAGTCCGTCTGAGCCGCACCGAGTGGGAGCTTCTCTCGCAGCTGGCGGGCAATGCCGGACGGGTGATGCTGCACGGGGAGTTGCTGTCACGCATCTGGGGCCCGGAGTTTCGCGATGAGGCCCACTATTTACGGACCTGGGTCAGCCGGCTGCGCGCCAAACTGGAAACCAACCCCGACGCACCGGAGCTGATCAGCACCTTCCCGGGTCTCGGCTACCGAATGGAATCCCCGCCAGCCAGAGAGTGATCAGCGCATCAGTGGCGAGTCAGCCGTTCGGCCAGACTCTTGCCCGAAGGCGCCCTGCCGGTTCGCTCGGCAACTTCGTCGAGTTTCCTATACGCACGCTGGACGTATCGCACCCCGACGAACCGAAACGGCTCGGGTTCCCAGTTCGGTGACCTGTGGTTGACCGGAGGCAGC
>JBFWRO010000200.1:0-5917 GCA_050248865.1 Thermomicrobiales bacterium
ATCGTCAGCGTCACGTGGTCGCCAACGACCGGCATCCAGGATGCGCGCCACGGCCCATCAGTCTCGATCAGATCGCCCAGATCGTAGGGAGTGATTCGGTTCAACTGGGGGTGCACGCCGGGACAGTGATAGCACTCCGAATAGTTCTCGATAATCGCTTTCCAGTTCGCCCGAACGTCGTACTCGATCAGAGACCCTCGTCGCAATGCCCCCAGATCGAAGCGATCGAAGAAGGTCACCATGTCTGCAAGGTAGGTCGTGAGAGCGCCACCGCTGCCATCGAGATTGACGAAAATAAAGCCCTGCCAGGTATCGACGGCAACCGGGACCAGACCCCATTCGTCGAGATCGAAATCTTCCAGGACATCGACGAATCGCGGTTTGTGCAACGTGCCTTCGAGGTCGTAAACCCACGCGTGATAGGGACATTGAAACCGGGGTACGCGTCCGGTCTGCTCGGTGACGAGCGTTGCGCCGCGATGACGGCAGAAGTTGTAAAACGCCCGAACCTGCCCGCTCTGGTCGCGGACGATGATCAGGTTTTCTCCAAAAAGCCGGATCAGGAAATACTGACCGCTAAGCTGGATGTCTTCTTCTCGCCCGATGCAGATCCAGCCCTTGACGAACCATTCCTCCACCTCATAATCGAGCACGGCCTGATCGTGATACACGCGAGGGGGTAACAGCGAGGCGGAGGTCAGAGGTTGTCGGACAGCGGCCACTTCCGATGCTGAGATGGGTGACGTTCTGGCCGCAGGGTCGGCGTCGATGATCTGCGACATCCGGCATTTCCTTCGATATGCGCGTTCGGTACGATTAGGAAGGATAGGCGGCGTTCATCATCAGTGCAATCGCAGGAGCATCGTCATGACCTCAGAGAAATCGCCATTGACCGAGCACTTTCCCAAAGGCATGTCTCAGCCAGCACTCAGGGCGCTCGAAGAAGTCGGATTTGTGCGGCTGGAAGATGCGGCCGGCGCTAGCAAGCGCGAGCTCCTGCGTCTTCATGGATTCGGGCCGAAGTCGATCCCGCTTCTCGATGACGGACTGCGAGAACGAAAATTGCCGCCTCTCCGTCCATGAGCAATAAGTGGTCAATCAGCATTCGACAGTGATCTGAGGTGCCCGGCAGTCAGATCCTAAGCAAACCAGCGTTTTCCGGTGAGCTTTGCGGGAACCGCGAACCCGACAATGTCACCTTGGACTCACGATGAGCTGGAATCGTCAAGGGAAACGGACCACGGCGGGCATGAACGCCCCCGTCCTCGATCTCTGCAGTGCTGCGCGTGAAGTAGAACTCGACTTTCGGATCGGCAACTTGCCGGTGATGTCCTGGCCGTCAGCGGACTAATAGCTCGTGGTGGTCGAGACGGGATGTCGAATCCAGACCGGCATCCCGGAAAAGCCAGGTATTCAGGCTGTTGGGGTTCCTCCCGCTGTGGGATCTTGTGCCTCGATGCGCGTCCCTTCGAGGGTACCCGTGACGACGAAGGTTTCGCTCCCCGTCGCATCGGCGAATGTGGTCGTGTATTCGCCGGTGAAGCTCTCACCATCGGCGTTCAACGTGATGCTTTGGCGTGGCGATCTGGTCAGTCTCGATCCGGCGCGGCATGGCATCGCCCACGCATCGCGACCATCGTGGATTGCGCACCTCGTCGGTGCATGGGGAACAATTCCCCATGTCGGGAGGTGGAAGTACGGGTCTTTCTGACAACCGCTGAAGCCTTAGGCTGGAGAATGTTCAGTCGAGGCTCTCGGCAAACCTCGGACCGATGATAAGCCGCGAGGCGCGTTTCGTCTTTAACCTGGCAACCTCGAATGCCAGCGTTGCGGCGAAGCGCCCTGCTGGATCGGTCGATTCAAGGCGAATCCGGATATCGAAAAGGCAGACCATCGGTCCACCTCTGGCGTTGACCAGGCACGACTCGCCCTCCACTGGCGGTCCAAACGATCGCCAATCGTCCTGCCCGGCGAGTCGCCATTGCAGGCGTCCGGATGCGATGAGATCGTCACTCACGAGGTTCGCACCGGCGGCGGCGCAGGCGATGGTCCAAAGCAATTCAGGATGACGATGCCCGGGTGGGGCGGACGGCGCTCGGGTCGTCAAATGCAATGCTCAGGACTGGCATCTGCCTGAAGAGCTCTCGTCTACTCCTCTGTGACAAGCCCGCACGGGAAAACCGGATCAACGGGATAGGAGTAAATGCCCAGCGCGACTCCGGAAACCCAGGCGCCATGACTGAAACGTCCGGAGACTCCGTTTCGAATGGCACACGTTTGATCGTACTGAGCGGCTTCCCGAATCGGATTGGGTGGCACGGCCATCGCTACGGAGGCTGAACACAGCAGCACCGAACATGCCACAATCGATGCAAACAGCACACGCTTCATGGTGTTTCCCTCCATTTTGCTTCTCAGCCAGAGCACCCGGTATTCGCTGCTCTGACGTTCGCCTGTCCCATACGAAGCAGGTCTTTCGGGGTCGCCACGGGGTAGCGGCAGTCCGCAGCCTGCCAGCGGACACGCTTCTTAATTTTCCGGAGATGCTGCCGACAGCGCATGGGGAAGATTTCCCCATTTCGCACGCTGCAAATTGCTGGACGGCCCGGAGGGCGGCTGAGTAGCCGGTCGTCGCTACCTGAACCGGCTGTCATGGCACCGAGCACTCGCTCGGTTGGAGATACTCAGGCTTTCCGGGCGGTTTGAGGCGACACATGCGTTGACCTGTGGCCCGGAGGGTGTTTGGGTTGGTGGAATATCGCCTCCTCAGGAGGAAGGCAGGTCTTTCCGTTACGGCGGAAAAAAAGCAGGCTTTCATTCAGGTTGTTAGCTACACGAGTCCCAAACGCCCGGCCTCGGCGGCCGCGGCGCGGCGGTTCGGGACGCCGAGCTTGGCGAGGATGGCGGAGACATGCTTCGACGCAGTGCGGCGAGTGATGAAGAGTTGGTCGGCAATTTCGAGATCTGATTGGCGTTGCGCGAGAAGCCGGAGGACCTCCAGCTCACGGGCGGTCAAGCCGCGCTTGTCAAAAATGACTTGCGTTCCTGGTGGGGTGGTCCCTGGCGATGAGCCGATCTCCAACAGTGTCGCCAGTTGGTTCCTGATGTCTTGATGCGACAACTGCTTTCCGGAGGCGTACGCTGTGCCGGCTGCCTGATTTCCAAGCGTCGATTGCACGGCCAACCACCAGCGTTCCTGCTTGGCTCTCTCCGGAAAAGCCGGAACATATCCGATCGACTCAGCAAGTCCCGCGCCAGCACCAAATAGCCGGGCTGCCAGCTCCGGTTGTCCGATTCCCGCTGCCAGCGCCGCGACCTCAGGAAGGGTCCGAGCCAGGAGAAAGACGGAGTCTGGAGCGGCCGCAAGGTACAGACGGTAGCCTTCGGCGGCTTTCGCGAAGTCGCCCGACTCCAGAGCGATAGCGGCTGCAAACCGAGACGCGATCCCGACTCCGTACGGAAAGCCCATCGATTCCCAGAGCTCGATCGCTCGCTCGACGCGATCGGTCACGACGGCCCGCTCGTCTCTGCCCCAGGCGGCGCGCGCGGATTGAACCAGCGCAAGCGCCTCGAGGTCCGGGTCGCTGGCCTGATGAGCAAGGGCGGCGGCCTCACCGAGAACTCGCTCTGCGTCGCCGTATCGTCCCTGATCGACAAGAATTCCTCCTCGGACGAGCATCACGTCGGCTGTCTGCCGCGTCGAACCGAGGCGGCAGGCCAGTTCCACTGCCTCTCGCACAAACTGTTCAGCCCGCGTTTCGTCGCCGCGGTAGCTGTACGTTAGCGCCATGCTGGCCAACGCATCGACGCGGGCCGGGGAAACGCTTGCGTCCGCGGCCAGGGCGCGCTCGAGCCAGGATGTTCCCTCGGTCCAGCGGCCCGTGACCTCCCAGAAATAGATGATCGCCGTCGCTAGCCGGAGCAGAGTCTCTCCCTGTCCTCTCGCTTCGAGCCAGGTCATGGCCGCATGCAGATTGGCATATTCCCTCTCCAGGACGGCTACTTCCGCCCGCACTCTCGACCCTATCAATTGAGGAGCTGTGCGCTCGGCCAGGGCCAGGAAGCAGGCGGCGTGAGCGGAACGGAGTTGCTCTTCTTCACCGCTGTCCGTCAGTTTCACCTGACCGAATTCGCGAACCGTCTCCAGCATTGTGTACCGCGTGGATTCTTCAGCAGCGCCCTCATCGAAAACGATTTCCTGCCGAAGGAGGCTCTTCGCAACCAGCGAAGCAACCCCGTCAAGAAGGGATTGACTCGAATGCTGAGACTCTGTTCGCGCATCTCCATCAGTTTTTGTGCGCCAGATGGACTGGCTTAGTGCCTCTGCAGATTCCAGCGTGAAGCCGCCGACAAATACGGAGAGCCGGCGAAAGAGAACTTGTTCCTCCTCAGAAAGCAGAGCGTGGCTCCAGCCGATGGTGTTTTGCATGGTTTGTTGACGCTCGGGAAGATCTCGCGGACCGCCGGTGAGCAACGGCAGCCGAGGCTCCAGACGGGTCAGAAGCTCAACCGGAGAAAGGTGTGTGAGCCGCGCCGCTGCCAGCTCGATCGCCAGTGGAAGACCATCCAGACGATGGCAAATCTCGACAACGATTGGGGCGTTCCCGGGAGTCAGTTCGAATCTGGGCTGCGAGGCGCGCGCACGTGCGACAAAGAGTCGAACCGCGTCGGCCTGGTTGGCTGGTTGGCCAGTCTGGGGGCCGCACAGCGGTCCAACGACGACGTTGTGTTCGCCGGACAGGCGGAGAATCTCCCGGCTTGTCGCCATAACCTTGAGTCTCGGACTGTGGAAAAGAAGGTCCGCGATGAGCGGCGCTGCGGGGAGGAGATGCTCGGTGTTATCGAGCACCAGGAGGAGATCGCGATGTCGCAGGAAACGGCGCAAGAGCTCCAGCGCGGGACGTTTCCCCATTTCGTGAAGGCCGAGAGAGCGAGCTACGACTGATGGGACGAGATCGACGTCGCGAATGGGAGCCAGATCCACGAAACAGATGCCGTCCGCAAACTCTTTCGCCAGGTTCTCAGCGCTGTGGAGCGCCAACCTGGTCTTACCCACGCCACCCGGTCCGGTGAGCGTGACAAGGCGCACACCGTCGCTGCGCACCAAGTCTTGAACTGCGGCAAGCTCGAGCTCTCGTCCGATTAGCGGGGTGAGGGTCCGCGGCAGCGTGGAGAAGACATCGGGGTGCCACTCACGCAGCTTGGTCAGCCGTGCCCGGCGCGCCTGGAATTCGTGCGAAATGTTGGAGGAGCGCAGCTCACGAAAGCGCTCCAGCTCGGTGGGGGCAATGTGATAAACGCCGGAGTGCTTGGTGGCCCTCAACGCGCCACGCTCGATAGCGCGGCGGACCGTGCGCTGACTGACACCCAGTAGCTCCGCCGCCTCCGTTGCAGAGAGCCAGCCATCGTGCGTCGGCAAGCGAGCGTTGTCCGGTGTCCATTCCGGAGCATTTTTGTCCATAGTGAAGAGAGTATTGCCGGTGACTCAACGGCGCGCAATCAGGACGGCCCGGCATCGGTGATCAGCCAATCCCGACCCGACCGGCATGGCGACGGTAATGAGCTGCGGATACTCCGGGCAGTTGGGGCGTCGTTAGTTTTTGGCGACGAATGCCTGCTCGAGCGTGGCGGTGCCAAATTGGGGTGCGACGCTCCCTTTCGCCGCGTATTCGTATACCGCTGCCTTGTAGATCGAGCTCAGTGCCCCGAACACCGCCGCGATCACCGCTATCGCAATGGCGACGATGGCGATGGCGATGCCCAGCAGGACCGCCGATCCGGATGCGAGGACGATGATCAGCAGCCCAATGATCGCGAAGGGAAGGCCCACCAGAAAGCCGATCAGACCGATTGCGGCGGATCCAGCGATTTGCTCTCCCCAGGTCTGCCTGAGCAGTGAACCGCTCCGCTTGACGGC
>JBFWRO010000201.1:0-5914 GCA_050248865.1 Thermomicrobiales bacterium
GCCAAACGCATTTCGTCGATGGGGGCTGGATGCTCACCTGGCCCCCGGTCTGAGTCCGGACAAAAGCCCAGACTGCCGTTCCAGCGAGACCACCCTGCCCGTGTCTGACCACGGGCAGGGCCTGGTGATACGTGCCTAGCTTTCCGGGGAGGCCTCGGAATCCCCTTGCCCCGGGTCCGTATTTTCTTCGATGGCCTCGGTCGGCTCCTCACTTACTGGCTCAGACGTTGCGGTCGGCGCAACTTCTGTCGCTGTTGGCTCCGGGTCTGACTCCTGAGCCTGTTGCGGCGCGAAGACCGGCCTGACTTCTCCGTCCATCACATATGGAGCAGCCGGCGGCGCTGTCCACTCCGATGGGAGCGGGGCGATGCCCGAATTCGCCGGATCGTCGACCAGAGGCGCGTAGGCCGCTGCGGATGCTGCAACATCTGCCGCGAAGTCAGCCCCACAATAGCCGCTCGACGTGCATCCATCTCCAAAGTACGCCGCCAGCGCACCTTCGATCGAGCCGCTCGAAGACTGCAATCCTGCCAGAATCGATGCACCTGCAGAAAGATTCGTTGCCGGATCGTGCCAGCCAGTGGATACGCCAAGCGCGGCGAACTCATCGGGTGACACCATCATCAAGCCTGCTGATCCATTGAGACCAGTGACGTTCGGATCTCCTCCCGATGTCTGGCTGATGACGCCGGCGATCACCTGGGCGGGAATCCCGGAACGTTGGGCGGCGGACTGAATCTCCGGCAACCAGCGCAGCACGGCGTCGTCGAGCCGGAGCGGCGCTACCGGCGCAGAGATCGCCGTTTCAACTGTCGTCACGTCGCTCGCCTGCGTGGCTTCCGCAGCGGGCGGTGGTGGTCCCGCGACTGACTGCAGGAAATCGGTGGCCGCCCATCCGGTGACACCGTTGCTCTTGCGAACCGGCGCCCAGATGTAGCTCCCGCCGACTTGCGTCGGGCCCGTCACTGTCAGAATGGTTCCGGCGGGCATGATCTCGATCGACGAGTAGGTCGTCCCGGGTCCGGAGCGCAAATTGAGCCGGACGGTTGTCATCATCGAATTCGAGGGCACGGTGCTGGTTGCTGTTGCGCTCCCGGCAGGAGTTGCGGTCGACGACATGACCTCAAGATACAGCTCGGCGACCCAGCCATCCGTGCCATCCTGGAGCTCGATCGGCACAAACATATAGCTTCCTGACTGTACCCCTTGACCCGTGACGGTGACCATCGTTCCCGTCTGCAGCACCCGCAAGATGCTGGACGACGTTCCCGGTCCGGTGCGCATATTGAGCGGTGTTCTCACCCGCCGAACATCCGACTGCGGGTTGTTTGTCTGCGTCGACGTTGCTGTTGCCGACGAAGCAGTCGTGGCCGTGGCAGTCATCGTGGCAGTGCCAGTCGCCGTGGCGTTTCCGCCACTGGTTGCCGTGGCCGTTGGCGCCAATGGATCCAGGTAGCGCTCAGCCACCCAACCCGTTGCCCCCGACTGCAACCTGATCGGCACAAAAAGCAACCCTCCAGAATTCTGACCGCTTCCGGTGACGGTAACGATCGTCCCGGCCGACAACACCTGGAGAATGTTCGACGAGGTCCCTGGTCCCGACCGCATATTCAGCGCCGTCGACACACGCCGAGTATCGAGTTGCGCCGTTTCTGTCGGCGATGACGTGGCAGCTGCCGTTGATGTCGGCGTGTTGGCGCCGGCAGCAAGCACCAGCAGTGACGTCGTCGATTGCGCATTCGATGACTGGCCGCGCGCCAGAAGCGTCACTGTTCCCGGCTGCACGGTACTGGGCAAGGTCAGGTTTGTGGCAGAGCCGCTCGCACCGCCATTTGAGTTGACCTGGACGCTCTTCAGCGCTGGCCCGTTCTGAATCGAGATATCGACAGTTTCTCCGCTCTGGAAGCCCGACAGAATCGGCGCAATTGCGGATTCGACATAGGCGAATGCTGGGTTGAGCGAGATCCCCGGCACGACGGAGAGCGATGCCGACGCATTCTCGGCGGACGAGAGCCCGACCGCTGAAATGGTGTGCGCCCCATACCTCGCCTGCGGCAAGGTGAACGATCCTGATGCCGTGCCATTCACTGAGGCGGTCTTGGTGGTCACCTGCGTTCCATCGACCCGTATGCTGACCGTTTCCCCTCCCGTAAAGCCTTGCGCCAGATAATTGACGCTTCCACCCGGGCTCTGAGTGGCAGGCGATACGCTGAGGGATGAACCAACATTAACCACAGCGCCGTAATAACTTCCTGAACTCCGAACCACGGCGAAAATCGGATAGGCGCCCGAGGACGTTTCTGGAATGGTGACGCTGGTCAGCGCCTTGTGATCGTCAGCGCTGACCACAGTTTTCAACAGCGGGCCGCCCGTTGAACCCCATCGGACATCTACCGTCGTGCCTACCGTCAACCGTGTGCACGATAGCTGTACGGTGTCGCCGACTTCGACGACAGACGGCGTTGCTGTACATGAAGGAGACTGCCCGCTCGTGACCAGAGCGCCGTTGCGAATCGTGAAATAACGCACGCCAGTATTGTTCGAGGTATTCGACTCCCTGATCTTTCTCTGCGGGTTCGCGATGGATTGCAGTGCGTAGTCGCCGTCGGGGAGCATGTTGGGGCCAAAATCGACCCACTGATCGGGAAGGCTCGAGTAGTACAGATCCCCCCACCCTGCCGATAACCCCTGAACACTCGCATTGCAAAATTCATACTGCGGCGTCGTTCGCGCGGTGCTGCTCAGGCGAACGTAGTCGATGATGCAGTAGCTGGTCTTTGTCCCCCGAAACCGGGTAGCCAGGTAATGACCGGTTGAGTTCTTCTCGAGGATTTCGTAACTGGCAATGCCTTCAAAATGGAAATGGTTGTGCTGTGGGTGGAAGATCAGATCGGAACCGACCCTGGTCCTCACGGCCAGTGACCCACCAATTCTGGCGTCGTAGACATTCTGGTAGACATCCCGGCTTACATTCAGATTCGCGGTTAGCTCCAGCCGTCCGCCTTGATTTGCCACGGTATTGTCAAAACGCAGCAGATAGTGGTACTCGCCGTTGATGACTTCACGCGTGATCCGCAAACCCGCCGGCGTCGGCGTGACGAGATCGGGATAGATCGGTGGGCCGGCCGCCTGTGTGGATACAAACGGCAGCACAATCGCCAGAAGCACCATCGCCGCGACGACTGTCCTGACGACTCCCTGGAATCTGCTATTGGTTACTCGCACGATTGATTCCCCGCCTTCCCCGCGATTGGATGCGAACCAGAGCCACTTTACTGCGGCGCATGAAATTCAGCCATGCGACGTAGCAAAGAAACACGGTGCGAGGTGATTGTATCGGTCGGCAGAGCGCACTACAACAGGTTTCATGGCCAAGTACACCAATTATGACGCCAGCGGGCGGAAAGTGACCTAGCCGGAACCCCGTTGTGGAGTCTCGAAAGGATGGAATGGTAGACCGAATATGCCCGCAGTAGACATCCAAGTGATTTTGCGGCGCCTCCGCTCATTCAAAAAGTCGGCTTTAGATCCTCGAGAAACCTGGGCGACTCATTGCGCGTATCAATCACCATGAGGCACCGCGATCGCATAACTCAATACCCAGCCAAGAATCTACGCATCTCATCGATAAGGGCTGCGGTGCTTGTTGCGATTGTGCTCGTCAGTTCCTGGGCAGATGCCCTCGCGGCGCAGCCGTCTTCGACTGAGAGTCCTTCCATCCCTCCAACGCCCGCCGGCGAGCAACTGGCGTGGGCGCTCGAGCAAGTCAATGCGCAAGGGACTGGTCTGACTCCCTTGCGCATAGAGCGACATTTTGCGCCGATCTTCCTCAGCGGGATCACGCCGGAACAGCTGATTTCGGTTTTCCAACTGTACGTGGGGCCGGCGGGACCAATGAGTGTCGCCCGTTTCGAGGGAGGAGTAACTGATACCAGGGCAAACGCGCTGCTCTCGACACCGTCTGGCTATTGGCGGGTTGCCCTGAGTGTCGATGAGTCGGAGGACCACCGTATCAACGGGCTGTACTTTCAGCCTGCCTGGATTCCATCAGAGTTCGCAGAACCGCCCGATACGTGGTCAGGCCTGAAGCAGCAATTTCAGGAACTTGCGCCGAGGTCCGGCTTTTACGCCGCTGAGCTGACCGGAAATGGCTGCGATCCTTTGGCGCGGGTCAATCCAGAAGAGCCACTGGCGATTGCGTCTGCGTTCAAGCTCTACGTACTCGGGGAGCTGGCGCGACAAGTCCAGGCGGGCGATGCCCAATGGGATGAACCGCTGGCCTTCGACCCCTCACTTGTGAGTTTGCCCAATGGCGACATGCGTTATGCGGCGCCTGGCGAGCTTTTCCCGCTGGTCACCTGGGCTGAACAGATGATGGCCCAAAGTGACAATACGGCGACCGACCACTTGATCGCCCGGCTTGGACGTGAGAACGTCGAAGCCTCTTTCATGTCGATGGGACACGCCTCTCCTGAGTTGAATACCCCCCTTCTGATGACGCGTGAGTGGTTTGCGATCAAGATGAGACTTTCCGATCGCCAGATCAGGCGCTATGAATTGGCCACATCTGAGACCCGTCGCCAAATGCTCCAGACGCTCGTTCAGCCCCAGGCGGCGACCCTGGCCGAGTGGGAGCCATGGCCTGCCTTCCGGGCAATCGATTCGATCGAATGGTTTGCATCGCCACACGATCTTTGTCTGGCGATGGCCAGCTTGCTGGAACTTTCTAAGCAGGCAGGCATGGAGCCAGTGCTGAATGCGATGTCACTTCAACCCGGGATCACATTCGACCCGGAGGATTGGTCATATGTCGGCTACAAGGGTGGCTACGAAGCGGGCGTGAAATCAGATGTCTGGCTCCTGCAGCGCAGCGACGGCCGGTGGTTTGCTCTGGTTGGAGTGATCAACGACCTGTCAGCCGAAATCGATGGCTATGGCATGAGCGACGTCATGACCGCCGCCGCCTCATTGCTGGCAATCGAACCCTGAACGATGCTCGAGAGGATTTTCCCGGCGTCGAACGCGTCGCATCAGACACGCTTTGCGCCATTGACCGGCAGGAGAATCGAATAGAGCGACGTTGTTCCGCAGATGAACAGCCGATTCAATTTCGCCCCGCCCCATTCGACGTTAGCCACGACCTCTGGCACCAGTACTTTCCCGAGCAGAGTGCCATCCGGGTCGTAACAGTGCACCCCATCACCCGCGCTTGTCCAAATCCGGCCTTCCGTGTCGAGGCGAAAGCCGTCGAAGGTTCCCACCGACGCGGTGGCGAAGAGCCGCCTGTCTGACAAAGCGCCGGCGGCATCGACATCATAGACATACATGGGCTTTGGCCGCGATGCGCCGGTATCGACAACATACAGAAGAGACTCATCTGGCGAGAAAGCCAAGCCATTTGGGCGATTGAGATCAGTGACGACCGCCTCACATTCGTGTGACTCCGGATCGACCCGAAAGACATAGCAGCCACCGATTTCGCTTTCTCCCTTGTGGCCCTCATAGTCAGAATCGATCCCATACGCCGGGTCGGTGAACCATATCGATCCATCTGATTTCACCACCACATCGTTCGGGCTGTTCAATCGCTTGTCCCGATAGTGATCGGCGATGACGGTGACACTCCCGTCATGCTCCGTGCGAGTGACTCGTCTTCCGCCGTGCTCGCAAGAGACCAGCCGCCCTTGCCGATCGACCGTGTGCCCGTTTGTATATCCGGCCGGCTGGCGAAAAACGCTCGTCTGGCCCGAGGTTTCGTCCCAGCGCATGATGCGGTCGTTGGGAATGTCGCTCCATACGAGGTACCGACCAGCGGCAAACCAGGCCGGCCCTTCCGCCCACCGGCACCCCTCGAAGAGCTTTTCTACTTTCGCCGTCTGTTTGACCAGGCTGCCAAAACGATCATCGAGGATTT
>JBFWRO010000202.1:0-5886 GCA_050248865.1 Thermomicrobiales bacterium
GGCCGGATCCTGCAGGCCGCGATAGTCGGCAAGAGGCGCCAGTCCCGCGACACCTATTGCGACATTGACAATGCCGTTCCTCCAGGGCCGGCCAAAGGAGTCAGAGACGATCACTGCCGGAGCCACGCCAAATCGACGTTCAAGTTTCTGGCGCACGTCGCCCGCGGAGCGGTCGGGATCCAGCGGGAGCAGGCACACCATGGCGTCGGCAGCATTCGAAGCGTCGACCCCGGCGTTGGCGCAAATGAATCCATGTGGCGTTTCACTAATGAGCACCCCACGGTCCATACGCACAATCCGCGCCGATTCCCGCAGTGCCGCTTCGACCTGGCGTGGATCCTTGCCAAAGCGCCGGGCGAACCGACCGGCGAGGTCTGATGGCTCGAAGTCGGACAGAGCGACCAGCCGGCCCTCGGCTTTCGAGACGACTTTGTGTGTGACGACCAGCACATCGTCTGCCTGAAGCCCAAGTCCGGATTGCTCGATCGAATCACCAATCATCGCCGCGAGATCGTCGCCTGCAACTACCTCCGGAAGGGGAGGCAGCCCCACAACCCTGAGCTCGCTGATATCTGGCTCATCAGACGCAGCCAACGGTTTCGGGCTCCTTCATGGCCGCGTCAGCTTCGAGCTGGCGCAGATCGATGAGATCCGACGGCGTGTCGAGATCAAAAGAAATGCCCATTGCCACGGCAGTCGCTGCATCGAGACCGAGGCGGTGCGCCTCATCGAGATGGAGGCGGAAACTGCCAGGCCCGAATTGGTACTCGAACTCGCCGTGCGTGGCGTCGATGCGCTGCATGAGTCCGTTGGTCCCGGTACGGTGCCGGTCGGGAGCGACAACGACCGGCGCGTCGCGGCGAAGCAACGTTTCGATGTCAGTACCGCGCAACAATGGGAGATCGGCAGGAAGCACGACGATCGTCCGCGCACCGTTGCCGATCGCGAATCGCGTCGCCTGGATAAGCGCTCCGTTCAGCCCGAAGGCATCCGGCAACTGTTGAAGCACGGATGTCTGATCGCCAAATGCGTGCGCGAGCATGGACACCGCGTCCGCATCCGGAGTCACGACGATGACCGTGGGAGACGAGCGGACACTCAGCGATGCGCCGACAACATGCATCAGCATCTCGTGATTGAGCCTCATGCGGTCTGCCTGGTCCAATGCTGTCGACAAGCGCGACTTTCCGTCTGCCAGCGAGCGAAACGGAATGATGATCGACTCCGCAGTCATAGGGCGATCGGTTGCCTCTCCACGGAGTGAGCGAAATCGATCACTTCTCTTGCCAACCGGGCGCGGTCAGCTTCATTCCGCATGACGGCATCCGTAACCAGCACCGCGATGCCAAGCTCGGAAATGGTGGAGGAAAGACTCCGGTCGACGTGGTCGATCACGAGGCCGTCGATCAACCCTGCATACAGGCGTGCAATGCCGAGGGCCGAGGGCTCGTGCCCCAGCGTCGCCATCATCCGATCGGCCGGCCCCTTGAGCGCCTTTCCGCCAATCAGGGGACTGACGGCGATCCGCGGGGCGTGACTCGACCGGATAGCATCGCCGAAACCTGCAATCGCCAGAATCGGGCCGATACTGACGATTGGGTTCGATGGACTCATGACGATCACTTCAGCATCGGCAATCGCCTCGAGCGCTGGCGCCGCAGCCGTCGCATTGGCCGCGCCTCGGAATTCGACGGCCAGAACGACATCCTGCTGGCCCTTGCGCACGAAGTAATCCTGGAATGAGAGTGTCCCGGCCGGTGTTCGAATCTCCGTCGCTACCTGGTCGTCGGACATTGGCAGGATTGTCGCCTGGATTCCGAACGAGGAGCTCAACGCAGTCGTCACCTCCGTCAGCGTCCTGCCTGCTCCGAGCTCGGCGGTGCGAACGATGTGGGTTGCGAAATCCCTGTCGCCCAACTGAAACCAGCCGGGTCCTCCACGCTCGCGGATGGTGTCCAGAACGGTCATCGTGTCGCCGGCAATCCCCCAGCCGGTCACCGGGTTGGCGACGCCGCCCAGGGTGTACATCACCGTATCCAGATCCGGACAGATTCGCAGACCAAGGTGATCGAAATCGTCAGCGGTATTGACGATGACAGTGAGCGCGTCGGGATCGAGAGACAGGATGAACCCATGTGCGAGCTTGGCGCCGCCAACGCCTCCCGCCAGCGAAACGACTTTCCGTGGTCGCTTCCTGTCTTTCTCAGGAGAAGCCGTGGACATCGACTTTGTCTGGAATAAGTGTGAGGATGATTCGGTGCTGCTTCGAGTACGTAGTCCGCATCAACTCGTCCGCCTTGGCAGGGCCCTCATACCGTTCGGTCATGATCCGCATATCCGGGATGCCCTTCTCGCGGTCGTCGTCGATCTCGATCCGGCCGGTTAGAGTCACATACCGCTCACCATCTTCGACACACAGGGACGCCCGGGCATCGTGTTCGAGGTTGAGGGGTTTCTGGCGTCCCTTTCTGCTGTTCATGATGATGACCCCGCCGGAACGCCGGTACCACATCACTGTTTGGTGTGGCGATCCGTCTGGGTTGATGGTCGCCAGCACGCCGTAGCGCGGCTCATCCAGAAAAGCTTCGACCTCCGGGCTCCACTCCACCGTGTTTGCTCCCATTCCGTATTGAACTGAACTGTCAGCGCTGCCGGTATCTCCTGGGCGCATAGCTGAGACAATACCATCAGAGCGACCAATGATGAACCGGGGACGCGGTAATGAGGGCGAGCCGACCAGCATGAGTGATTCACGAAGTTCCGGTGAAAAGTTCGTTCTGGCGATCGACATTGGGTCCTCTTCAGTGCGGGCCATGGTCTATGACCAGCAGGGGCTCGCTGTCGACGGCCTGGCCGCTCAGCTTGCACTGGAACTCGAGACGACCGCTGACGGTGGCGTGACCCTCGATGCTGATGTTCTCCTGCAACTGGTGGAAGCATGCATCGACGCGGTGAGCGGGGCGCTTGAATTTCGTTTGCCCATCGATGCTGTGGGCATTTCATCTTTTTGGCATAGTCTCATCGGGCTGGACGACAGCGGGAAGGCAGTGACGCCGATTTACCACCTGGCCGATAGCCGGTCGGCGGATGTCGTCGATGAGATGCGCAAGATGCATGATCAAGAGATCTGGAAGGCGATCAGCGGCACCCTGTTTCATTCCAGCTATTGGCCGGCCAAACTGATCTGGGTGCGTCGCACGGCGCCAGCGGTGTTCGAGCGAGTGGCACGCTGGACATCCGGCGCCGACTATGTGCTGCGAAAGCTGACTGGCGCAGACGTCTCTTCCATTTGCATGGCATCAGGAACGGGGATGCTCGATATCTCGCGCTGCGAATGGTCATCAGACTTCGCCGCGCTGGCCGGTGTCACTCTCGCAAGTCTGCCTCCGTTGGTCGATCGCCACGAGCACTTTCACCTTGGCGAGGGTTACGCCGAACGCTGGCCGTCGCTGTCCAACGTGCCGTGGTTTGCTCCGCTGGGAGATGGAGCCTGTGCGAACCTGGGCTGTGGAGCGGTCGAGCCCGACCGACTGGCACTGACGCTGGGCACGACCGGCGCTGTCCGGGTGCTGGTCAAGAGTCCTGCGGGTGAGTTCGTTCATCCTGTCGACGGGCTTTGGGCCTACAGACTCGACCGCCAGACAGTGATTCGGGGCGCAGCGATAACCAACGGTGGAATCTGGGGCGATTTTCTACTCGAGATGTTCGGTGTCGATGAATCGATGTACGACACTGCGTTCGAGTTGCCCCCGGCTGAGCACGGACTCACCATTTTGCCATTCCTGGCAGGAGAGCGGGCGCCGATCTGGAACGATCGCGCGCGCGCGGTCATCGCTGGCTTGCATCCTGAAACAACGCCGCTGGACATCATGCGCGCCGGACTCGAAGCCGTCGGGCATCGAATGCGCCTGATCTATGACCTGATGGCCCCCGTTGTCTCAGCGGAGCATGTCATCGTCGCCAATGGCGCCGCGCTCCTGAGATCACGAGGCTGGCAGCAAATTCTCGCCAGCGATCTAGACCATGCGATCGTCATCTTACCGGTCGACCTCGAGGCATCGGCGCGAGGGGCCGCGATGAGCGCCCTCCAGGGTGTCGGTGCAATCTCTGACTTCACTGACGTGCAGGACTTGAGCGAGGGAGCGACCGTGGTGTTTCCCGTGCCAGAGGAGGCCGCCCGCTATGACCACGAGCGCGCCAGGCAGGAACGCCTGAGGTCGCGTCTCTATCCCGCAGGCTCGTCCTGGGACAGCGATTGAAACTCCGGGTCCGATGCTAGACTCGGATCCCTGACGGGGCGATCACTTCATTCGCACGATGTGACCAGGAAGGCAGCAATGATGCAGTCCAGACCGACAATTCTCTTTGTTTTTGCCCATCCGGATGATGAGACATTCCTGGCGGCAGGCACAATGGCCGTTTTGCGCGATCAGGGCTGGCGAGTCGTTGTCGTTTCCGCCACGAGAGGAGAAGAGGGCGAAATCGCCGAGGGTGTGCCGGCGACACGGGAGAGTCTCGGCGACTTCCGGGAGGCGGAACTGCGGGCGGCCATGCATGTCGTCGGCGTCGAGGACGTGCGATTTCTCGGCTATCGCGATTCAGGCATGGATGGAACTCCGGAAAACGATGCGCCCGGCGCCTTTATGCGCGTGGATACCGACGAAGTGGGGCGGCGGGTACTCGCGATCATCGACGAGATCCAGCCCGACATCACCATTGGTTTCGGCCCGGAGGGCATTTATCTTCATCCCGATCATATCGCTGCTCATCGTGGACTGAAGCGGGCGATCGAGCTCTCCGCCGAGGAGTCAGGGCACCATCAGGTCAAGGGGCTGCTTTTTGCCTCCGTGCCGCGGGAGTGGTTCACCGAATTGTGGAACATCGAAGGTAATCCTTTTGCCGAGATGCCGTTCGATGTCGTACAGCAGATGGGTGTTCCTGCCAGCGAGATCACTCACTCAGTCAATGTGCTCCACCATCGCGACCTGATCTATCAGGCACTGATGTGTCATGCCTCGCAATTCGGCACGGGCGACCCATTCGACTGGCTCCCGTCACACCTTGAAGAGCAATTCGTCGGCTTCGATTACTTCACGGTGGTTCCTCTGCCCTGGAACGAAAACCCAGAGCTGCCGGAGGTGTTCGAATCGCTTCCCTGAGAACAAAAATATTGGCCGCCGATTGTTGTCGGCGGCCAATGGAAAGAGGGTAGGAAGAGAATGTGAATCGGACTATTGCCGGACGCCCTGAATCTCCAGGTGAATTTTGACTTCTTCGCCGACAAGAATTCCGCCGGTTTCCAGCGCAACATTCCAGCCGAGTCCGAAATCCTTGCGATTGATCTTTGTTGTGCCTTCGAATCCCACGACTGTCGCTCCCCAGGGGGTCACGCCGGTGCCGGTCTTCTCTGCTTTGATCTCGACTTGCCTTGTCGTACCGTGCAAGGTCAAATCGCCAACGACCGTAAACTCGTCATGCTTGCCGGGAATCACAGCGGTGCTCGAAAAAGACATCACTGGGTAGGTTTCCGCGTCGAAAAAGTCAGCGGATCGCAGGTGCTCATCGCGCTTCTCGTCTCCAGTGGAGACCGATTCGGTGCGAATTTCCACCTGGACGGAAGAATTTGCGATGTTGTTCTCGTCGATCGTCAGCTGGCCGCTGACATCGCCAAACCGCCCCTTGACCGTCGAAATCATCATGTGCTTGACACCGAATTCGACCAGGCTGTGCGCGGCGTCGATTGCCAGGGTGGTGGCCCCGCTAATTGTTGTGGCTGTGGCTGTCACGATTCTCTCTCCCTTTTTCTTCCTCGCCATTGCGACGAGTCTTCGTGTGCTTGCGAGAAACGCTCTCGCTATTGCTGTTCGAAACGTAGTCACTTACGCT
>JBFWRO010000203.1:0-5872 GCA_050248865.1 Thermomicrobiales bacterium
GAAATTCGAACGCTGATCACGGCGCTTGGCACGTCGGTTGGCGATCAGTTCGACGCGACGAAGCTGCGGTATCACCGGGTCATCATTATGACCGATGCCGATGTCGACGGAGCGCATATCCGGACGCTGTTGCTCACGTTTTTCTTCCGGCACATGGAAGAAATCATTCTGAATGGACACCTCTATATTGCCCAGCCGCCGCTGTACCGGGTAAAGGCGGGAAAGAAGGAAATCTGGACATACACCGAGGCGGAACGGGAAGCAGCGGTCAAGGAGCTTGGTGAGCGATCGGAGATTCAGCGATACAAGGGACTCGGGGAGATGAACCCCGATCAGTTGTGGGAAACCACAATGGACCCTTCGGTCCGGACGTTGCGGTTGGTGACCATCGAGGACGCAGTTGCGGCCGACGAGACATTCGACATGCTGATGGGCGCCGCTGTTCCACCGCGAAAAAAGTTCATCCAGACTCACGCACAGGAAGTTGTCAATCTGGACGTCTAGCAGCCGGATAACCGGAAAGAACTCGCGAAAACGGGGGAGCGGTTCTACGCTCCCCCGTTTTGACTCCTCCGGACTGACAGCGTTACTCGACTGCGCGACGCAGACCTGCCCCTGCCTTGAACGTCGGACTCTTCTTCGCGGCGATCTTGATCGTTTCACCGGTTTGAGGGTTCCGGCCCTCGCGCGCTGGACGCTCAGTGACCCTGAACGTCCCGAACCCGCTGATCGAAACTTCATCGCCACTGGCGAGCGCAGATTCGATTGCAGCGAAAACCGCCGTCACAGCCTGATTGACTTTCGATTCGGCCATCCCGGTTTCCTGTGAGACGGCGGCGACAAGATCCTGCTTGCGCATTCGGTTCCTCCCCTGGGGTAATCACGCACGCGAATATCGGATTGCCCATCCACGTGACGAAAAATGCGGGCACGCGTCAACGAGCATGGCTGTGCCAATCTCATTGACCGATTGGCAAATGATGGTACGAATGGGACGATTTCGTCAATGGTGACGCGGGGATTCGGCGAAAATTACGTCTCTCCGACGTTGTCTGACCGCCTCGAACAGGAGAATGGAGCCCGCCACGGCCGCATTGAGTGATTCCGTTCCCAGCGACATGGGTATGGAGACAATCTGCGTGGCGGCCTCTCGCAGCCGCTCACCAGCTCCCCGGGCTTCTGAACCAACCACGATCCAGATTGGTCCGGTTAGATCAACCTGATCGTACGCTGTCTGTGCCTCGCCAGAGAGAAGCACGATTTGGACGTCCGTTGCCGGATACTCATCGAAATCAGGATCAAATCGAGCGATCGGAACGCGAAAGTGCGCGCCCATTGCCGAGCGCACGACCTTGGAATTGAACGGATCGACGGTTCCGGGCGTGAGCAGGACGCGATTCGATCCCGCAGCGGCTGCGCTGCGCAGGAGCGTCCCCAGGTTGCCAGGATCACTGACGGAGTCAGCAACAAGGGTGAGCTCCGGAGATGTCCCCGGAGTGGGAGGTTCCGGAAACGGAAATACCGCGACCACTCCCTGCGGGGAAATCGTGTCTGTGAGTTTCGCCAGCAATGCCGGTACGATCCGCCGGGTCTGTCGAGACGAGTCCAGTGAAGACGCGATGTCGGTACTGTCGAAGTCTGTGCTGACCAGTACGAGCTGCGGGCGCGCCCCGGTCTCGAGGGCATCGCGCACTGCTCTTGTGCCTTCGACGACGAACGCCCGCTCAGCGTTTCTGGACGAAGGTCGCTGAAGCGAGCGGACGCGCTTGAAAACTGGGTTGTCGCGGCTCGTTATTGGCGGATAGGTTTCCACCATGGACGAGCCTGTCAGTGACGTGTCAGGAGGGACCGCCGGCATTCGCCTTGGCAATCGCCGCAATCTCGGCAAACGCAGCGGGATCTTTGACCGCGAGGTCGGCGAGCATCTTACGATCGATCGCCACCTGGGCCTTTTTCAGGCCTTCGATGAACCGGGAATAGGTTACGCCGTTCATTCGCGCCGCGGCGTTGATGCGGATAATCCAGAGACGTCGCATATCCCGCTTGCGGGTTCGACGATCCCGGTAGGCGTACATCAACGAACGCATCATCGACTCGTGAGCCCGCTTGTAGAGGCGGTTGTTCGTCGAGTAGTGTCCGCGAACCTGGGCGAGGACCTTCTTGTGCTTGCGATGTGCGGCGACTCCGCGCTTGACTCGTGCCATTTCTCAAACTCCGTATGGTGCGACGAACTTAGTCGCCGTATGGCAGGAGCCGCTGGACCTGCTTCACGCTCGTCGAATCGATCGGCTGCATGCGATCGAATTGCCGCTTGACCCGGGGCGCCTTTCGGCGTCGGAAGTGGCTTTTCATGCCCTTGGCCCGCATAATCTTGCCAGTTGCCGTGATCTTGAAACGCCGTTTGGCGCCCTTATGCGTCTTCAGCTTCGCTTTCTTCATGAACTGCACTGCCTTCCTTCTCGCGGTGCGACTGCTTTTGCTTCAGTGGAGCGAACGTCATCGTCATCGTTCGCCCTTCCATTTTGGGCGCCTGCTCGATGGAACCGTGCGGTCTGAGCATTTCCACCAGCTGGTCGAGCAATCCTCGACCAATATCCGGATGGGCCATTTCTCGACCCCTGAAAAGCACCGTCACCTTCACCTTGTCGCCGGTATCGAGAAACTTCGCCGCCCGCCGACCCTTGGTCTCCAGGTCGTGATCATCGATCTTCGGCCTGATGCGAACTTCTTTGAGCTCGATGGTCGTCTGATGCTTGCGGGACTCCCGCTCCTTACGGCTCTGTTCGTATTTGAATTTTCCATAATCCATAAGGCGGCAGACTGGTGGAACCGCGTTGGGCGCAACCTCGACAAGGTCAAGGCCTCGATCTCGCGCCATTTCCAGCGCGTCGCGCGTCGGAATAATTCCAACCTGCTCGCCGTTCTCGTCGATGAGCCGAACTTCGCGAATGCGGATTCGCTCGTTGACTCTCGTCTGAACTGGTCTGGCTATAGTGGCCTCCTACATGCGGTATTTCAAGCGTCGCCAGTGAAAAGACACCATACACAATTGACGCTCGGGCGATGAAACGCCGAGCGCTGCGACCGAACGATTCTATCATCTTCGGTTCTGTGCTTCAACGCATTGTACCCGATTGACCGGCGCAACTTGCCTCTCAATCGATTTTCAACGCAACATGGCGAGCCAATATCCCGCGGATCACTACTTCATCACGGGACAGCTGTTCGATGAGCGGCTCCAGCCCATCGAAAGTCTGGTCCGGGCGGACACGCTCGATGAGGTCGAGAGTGAGCCACGTGCCATAGAGATCACCGTCGAAGTCGAGGACGTTCGTCTCCACCTGGCGATCCACGCCATCGACGGTCGGTCTCGTTCCAATGTATGTCATGGCCTGTTGATCGGTGAAGTGCCCAGGGACTGATGCTGTTGATGCATAAATGCCATCAGCAAGCTGGATCATTCCCCCGGGAGGCGCGAAATTTGCCGTCGGATATCCGATCTGACGCCCCAGGTGAGCACCGTGGATGACCTCACCGCTGACCCGGAATGGGCGACCGAGCATGGTAGCTGCAGCGTTGACATCGCCAGATTCGATCGCTTTTCGAATGGCCGTACTGCTGATTGGACTGTCGCCCTGGGGCAGGCGGGCATAGACATTGGTGGAATATCCGGCTTCGGCTCCAATATCGCGAATCACCTCTATCGATCCTGAGCGGTTCCTGCCTAATGCGAAGTCGTCGCCAATCCATAGCTCGACCATACCGATCTTTTCGATCAGCATCTTCAGGAACTCCTCCGGCTCCAACGCCGCCAGTTCCATCGTGAAAGGCACCACTTCGATATGATCGGCTCCCGACTGGTGGAGGAGCCGCAGTTTCTCCTCCGGCGTGGTAAGGCGACCGCGGTAGAGCTCCGGACGGAGCACCGAAATCGGGATTGGTTCAAAGGTCACAACCGCCGACTGAATACCAGATAGCTTTGCCCGTTCGACAACCTTGGCTATCAACGCCTGATGGCCGCGATGAACGCCGTCGAAGGTTCCGATGGTTGCTACGCTTTTCACGTCGTCTTTACCTCTGACCCCACCACGGGCTGTCGAACTGCGATTGATCGATAACCCGCTTCGGCCACAGCGAAATCGAGTCCCCGAATTCCCTGATCTCTCCTATCCCGAGCCAGTCGCCCCGCTCCGAATAGGTACGCACAAATCCTTTGGAGGTGTCAATCGGCAATCGTGATGGCTGTCCCTGTCGCCACCTGTTCATGGTTGCATGATCGAGAATTGCGGCAGGAAGGTGATCGATCACCCGGTCGGGATGATAGGCGATGACTGGCCATGCCTCCTCGAGAGGCATGGCTGAGAGCTCCGCGAAGGTCCACGCGTCCGCCAGGGAGAATCCTCCGGAGCGAAGCCTTACCAAATCAGAGAGGTAGGCTCCAGTTCCGGCATCACGACCAATATCCCTGGCGAGCGAGCGAATATACGTTCCCGATCCACAGTCGACGCAGATCGTGAGCGTGGGTGACCGATAGTCGAGAATCTCGATCTGATGAATCACAACAGGGCGCGCCGGCGGGTCGATGACGACTCCTGCCCGGGCCAGGTCGTATAACCGTCGGCCACCGATTTGGATGGCGGAGTGCATCGGCGGAGTCTGGGTGAGGCGACCCACGTATCTGGGTACGAGTTCTTCGATGACGGAAAGCGAAGGTGACTCGTTTGTGATTCGCGTTGTCACTCCGTCAGCATCGAACGAATCGGTTTCGACGCCAAATGTGATTTCCGCTCGATACGTTTTTGACGAATCACCAGCAAACGCCAGCATTCGCGTCGCTGCGCCGAGGGCAACAGGGAGGACGCCGGTCGCTGCGGGGTCAAGGGTTCCGGCGTGACCCACAGTCCGTTGCCCACACAACCTGCGGACACGACTGACGACGTCGTGACTGGTCATCCCGGCTGGTTTGTCGACGATTAGAAATCCGTGAAAATGAGGATCGTCACGCCGGGCCACATCAGGCGACGGGTTTCCGGCCAATACGCTCGGCCACAATGCTCAGAAAGTGGTCTCGACCCGACTCTCCGCCAGTGACCTGACACCCTGCTGCGCGAGGGTGCCCGCCCCCACCGAATTCGGCGGCGATGGCCGCCACGTCGACATCTGAGGTCATGCTTCTCATGCTCACCCGCCAGCCCTGGTCGTTTTCGTGAAGTATTGCCGCCGCCCGAGAGCCATGCGTCCCGGCGAGGAAGTTCACGATGCCTTCAGCCTCTGAAGCATCGGCCCCGCATGACTCGAGCATTTCGCGGGAAATGATGGTCCAGATCAGGGAGCCAGTCCAGGAGGTTTTTTCGAGTGCGTGTCGCCAGAGACAGACTGTCGAGGCGGGCTTGAGCCTGAAGAGGGCGTCGGTAATGCTGGTTGGATTCGCGCCCGAGTCGACCAGGTCCGCAGCCATCCGCATGGTGCGGGATGTGGTCGACTCCGTCCGGAGACCCAGCGTATCGCCATAGATTCCGGCAAGGAGGCATTGCGCAACCGGAACGGTCTTTTCGATACCCCAGACATCGAGAAGGACCGTAAGAATTTCTGCTGTCGCCGCAGCCCTTGGCTCGACGATATTCACCACGCCGAAGTGATCGTTGGTGATGTGGTGATCGATGTTGACGATGGGGGTCTCGCCCTCGACCCGAGACGGGTCGTCCTGATAGAAATTGCCGAGACGTTTGCGGTCTGAACAGTCGACCATACAGAGCAAGTCGTAGGCGGGAATCTCGTCTTGTCCATAGATCACGGCCTGGCTGCTTCCGGGCAAGAACCTCAAAGAGTCGGGAAGTTTCCCGTCGCTAATCAGCACAAAACTGGAAATATC
>JBFWRO010000204.1:0-5872 GCA_050248865.1 Thermomicrobiales bacterium
CACACGTTGACATTCGTGCTTCCGTCGAGAGTTTGCGCCAGATCGCAGTGCAGGAAGCGGACCTGGCGCCGATATCAAGTTGATAAGTATGGGAATCGTAGCGCCTTAAAGGCGGCATTGGGAAATAGGAGAGCGTCATTTTCTCCGACCTTAACCCTGCCGCATAGTCGCCTATTAACCAGGGCATGTAGCCAGAAGCTCCTCGAAGGCTAGGTTGGCTTCTCCGCCAGCGGCGAAGGACTCCTCCGCCAATCCCAAATTCGCAAGACCAACCACCTGCTGCGTAACATCATCGGTTTCCAAACCCTCGGCGAAGAAGTCGAGGTTCAGACTGATCTCGGTGAAATACTCCACTACCATCTCATTGAACTCGACGGCTGCCGGAGGTGGCTGGGAGACCTCCTGTTCAGCGGCCACCGCGGCGATGTCCGCCGCCACTTGCCGTATCGCCGGGGCGTCGTCCACGGTCGCCTGCTCGAGGGGCTGGATGCCACCCACCATGCCGCCGGCAGCGGTGAACCGGTCGACGGTTGCCGACGACCAGTCGTCGATCCCGGTGCACTCCCCGGATTCGGCAGCGACGTCCGCTGTCGACGGTGCGCCGGTTGCCGCTGCGACCGGGGTGGCTGCGATGGTGGTTCCGCTTGCGGTCCCGGTGCCCAGTTCAGCGACCTCGATCAGCCGGTCGCTCGATGGAATGTAGAGCACCGATGTCTGTGTTGTACCGCTGAGCACTTGATAGGCAATGACTCCGGTCAGGAGCTCGCCAGGGGGGGAAGGGTTCGGTATAGGGAAGGTCGAGCAGGGGATCGTCTCCCCGGCTGACAAACGACGGTCTCGTCAGAAAACCATCGGAATCGAGCAATTGGAACGCGTTGGGATCAACTCGCATTGACCGTACGCCCGTATTTTCGATTGAAACCGTCAACAACACGAAATGGTTTCCGCGCTCTGGCGGCGAGCTTGCATCGTAGCCTTCAAAGGGATCCTGAATCTCCCGTACGGTGATCTGCGCGGACTCGGAACCATCATTGACGGTTACCGGCAGCGTGGTTCCGACCGTGGGCGACGCGCCCCCAAGGTGAGCGAGTGGGATGAGCCGGTCCGACTGGGGCCAGTACACGATGGAATTCAGGTTCGCGGTAGTAAATGCCTGAAGCGTGAGCGAGCCGGTCAGGGGAGCGCCTGGCACGACGTCCTGAAACGTCAGCAACGTGATACCCAGATCCTCCGGGACGACCGTGTTGACGGCGTCTGTAAGGTAGCCGGAATCATCGACCAGGTAGATGTAGGAGGGGTTGAAGGAGAACGGTTGCGTGCCCGTGGCTTCCACAGACAAGGTCATTAAGACCATACGGTATCCACGCTCCGGGGGATAGCCCGGATCGTATGTGTCAAATGGATCGACAACCTCGATCACGGTGATCTTTGCAACCTCGGCGCCATCCTGCCCAACGACCGAGACCGAGGAACCTAAATCAGGCGCGATTTGATAGCGGGCGTCTGCGCCTGCAGCGCCAAGGGGCAATGCCATGAGCGTCAGGAACATGAGTCCGAGCGAAAGTCGTCCCATTGTGCCTTCCTCCTGCCAATCGAGATGTGGAGCCTGGTACAGAAGTTCGCGCCTCAATGCGCCGCTATTGGCTTTTATAGTGGATGTTTCCCCCATCATAGCAGACTGCAATCGCGGGACAAGCTTTTGATGTTTTTTCGGCCTTCTTCGTTCCGCCGTGTCGCCTCAGCTGAAGAGTTGCTGGAAACTTGAAGACGGCTATGGCTTCCCGGAGGCAGCCAAATGGCGCCTGTTCGTTTACATATCGCGAGTTGCCCCGAGGCGGGCCTGTTTCATTCGTCAGTCACCAGCGGCACTGTCAGAAACAGTGATCCCCGGCCTGACTCGAGCTGCCGGTGCTGGTCCTCAGTAATGGTGATCGTGCCGGTCTCGACGAGTCTCTGGTCACCGACAGAGGTCGGGCTGGAAATGGTGAGTTCATAGTCGCCGGCAACCCAGAGCCAGTCATCCGGAGCCATAAACAGTCCGGTGGGCATTTGAGGAGCCGCCGAGCTCACCACGAGGGGACCGGGATCAGCGACCCAATTCCACGTCAGGGAACGTGTTTCATGATCGAAGGTCCAGGTGCCCTGCTCGTCCCAGTCAAAGGGAATTGAGGGTGACTCCCCCTCTCGTTTCACTTCGATTTCAATTCTCGTGATGACATCGATCCGGTCGTTTTGCGAGGTGCTGACGTAGCGCGGCTGAATATAGAGCCAGGCTCGGTCCTCTCCCTGGGTCACGCGCACCCGATCGGGCAGCGCCAGTTCAATCTCGGGAGGGCGGCTGTTTTCATACCAGGTGTAGAACGAGAGCAAAAACGAGAGCACGGCGATTGTCACGGGGATTCCCGCAATCAGCCACCGGTCGAGATGGCGATGTGGAGGAGCATCGCCAACGGTTGTGCGCTCTTTCGGCAGTTGTTCGACTGCGGTTGCAGGGTTCACGGGAGCATTCGAACTCACCAACGTCTCCTTGCCTGGACGATCCCGCTGTATTTCTCGAGATCGTAAGGCGAACCGGAGCATGCTGCCCATTGCTCTTCACTCCCACGTGATCCTGACAGGAATTCGCTATACTGAATTCGGAGCCCAATCTCTGATAGCCAGAGTACAGAAGGGAGGACAGGATGACCGCTCGTTCGATACGCCGAGTGCTGATTGTCATGCTGGTGGGGGCAGCGTTTGTCATTGCAGCGCCAGGGGTTACCACTCAAGGCACCCCTGAAGCAGTTGCTGCAAATCCTTTCGCCGACCTAGCCCTGCCCCAGATCGACATCACCATGACGGATGATCTCTTTGAAGGCGTGCCGGCGGACCTGACCGCCGGGCGTTACGTGGTCGCCTTGACAGTCGAAACCACCGAGGAAGATGGCGGTGGGGGCACCTTTCTGCTGATGCCGGAGGGCATGACCACTGACCAGTTCATTGAATTCACGGCGCCATCCGCAACCCCGATGGCCATCGACGAGGCGGAAGCCTCTCCCATGGTCGAAGCCGATGCCTCGCCGGCAGCGGAGGAGGGTGGCGATGCGCCGCCGCCGTGGTACTTCGAAACGGCCATGGCCGGCGGTCCGTATGCCGATTCGGGCGATACCAACTATGCGGTGGTTGATCTGAGCGCGGGCGAGTGGGTTTTCTGGGCAGAGTATCCCGGCGCTCCCCAGGCGCCGCAGCCAATCTCAGTGACCGGCGAGATGCCCACAGATTCTCCCGAACCGGCACCCGACGTCACGATCGAAATGGCCGACTTCGCTTTTGGCTTTAGCACGCCTCTGACCGCCGGCCAGCACATCATCGCGCTGTCAAATGTCGGCGACCAACCGCACTTCCTGGGCGTTGAAGGTGTGCCAGCAGGAACCACGGTCGACGACGTCCTTGCCCTGGCTGAGGCGGAAGTAGGCGGCATGATGGGTAGCCCGGTGGCAACCCCCACCGACGGTCTGAGCCTCGAGGACCTCGAACCGGTGTTCGGAACAGGCGACCAGTCAGCGGGTACAACGGCGTGGTACGAGATCGAGCTTGAGCCCGGTACCTATGTAGCGGCCTGCTTCGTGACCGATCCGGAAACTGGCCTGCCGCACATTATGCTCGGTATGGTCGAGGTGTTCGAGATTTCCTAGCTATCCACAGGGGGCAACTTAACTGGGGCGGCGTCCGACGCCGCCCCTCACTGAGCGGTGCCTCACCCACCACCCTGCAACGTGAGCGCTCGGACATGCGCGATAGGATCGACGAAGAACCCATCCGGCAGCAGTCCGTAATCGCGCACTGAAGCACTGACTACTGACCAGCCGCACCCCGCAGCAAGGTCGTAAGACCGCAATGCCTTGGCAACGCGCTCCGTCGTGTTCGTGAAGTCGCGGAAGAATAAGTAGGTTTGTGCGGGAAAATACCGGAACCGGACCACTGGTTTCACGCAGAGGAAGGTCAGAATCGGACAGTCAAACTTCGCCACTTCCTCCTGCACCCCGGGGGCCACCGTGACCTCTTGTTCGTATTGAAGCGATTGCAGGAACACATGGCGCTGCTGCGCCGGCGTTAAGGGTTGGCCCGCCCGAGTCGCGTCGTGCATCGACCGGAGGGCGGCGAACAAGTCGGGATGCAGAACATCGGCTGCGTGCGGATGGTCGCCGTAGTACTTGGTGTAGAAGTAATTGGTCCAGGTATCGACAAAGACCTGACGATTGACCGACTTGAAACCTTCGGCGAAGCCATGCAACATACCCATGCGAACTGCACGTTCGCGCGGATTGTAGAAATAGCGGACGCGTAGGGCGTCCCCGAGACGTCCCGTTGTGTCGAAGAATCCGGCTGCCCACAGTGCCCCGTGAAGCGCGACGAGCGGAAAGGCATGGTTGCCGCGGGAATCAAGCCAGACTGCGTAATGGACGGCAACTCGCCGAGCAATATCGCCCGGCTCTCCCGCCAGGCGGATGGCCTCGGTATGGAGCGTGGCATAGGCGTCATGCGGATGCTCGGGAAGAGTTGCTGGATCGATCATGACTCGGCCCCTCCACGGGACGGCAGTGGTGATGCGGCGTCGGCCGGCGCTGAAATCAACTTGGTGCAATCGCGGTCGTGACTGGGCTCGGCGTAAACGAGATTCGGCGTGCCCGTCCGATCACACGCGGGGCTCAAAGTTCGCAGAATGGCACCTGCCGCCTATCCGCGGTTCTCAGAGTGGTGTTAACCGGTGGGGGACGGGGTCGCGATTCGTTGAATCTCGGGCCCGACGGTTAGCGTGCCAACATCGAGTGCGGTGGCGTGCCGCAACCCGTCGCGTCCTTCAACCTCGGCCGCAAGTCGAATCGTCCGCGGCCCAATGTCATTCTCCCTGGCGACGACATACCCATGGACGATACCGCCGGCCGTATAGACGCCGTCGTTGGACACGGAATCGCCGTTTTGCCCATCATCGAGCAGCACCCGTCCACTCCCCACGTTCACATCGACGACACCATCCACCAGTGCAGCAAAACCGACCCCGAGCACGGAGTTTTCAGACTCGACCACCGCCTCGACCATTGCCTCCGAGCCGTACTCCAGGTCAATAGATCCCGGCTCAATACTCCCGCCGGTAATCTCCGGCGCTTCACCCATACTGGCCGGGTCGATGTCCAGCGTGGCCAGCTGCTCCTGGAGGTTGGCACAATCGGCACAACGCACGGTCCGCATCACATACAGAAACCGGCGGGCTTCAGCGTCCATGGTCACCCGGGCCAGTCCATCGGTGAGCACCGCCTCGTAGTTCCCGCCGGCGCCATTAATGGATGTCGCGAGCAGCATCGCCTCTGCCGTTGTCGTGTCGATCAATAAGGCGTTCGGACTGACGAGCAGCACAGACCCATCCGGCGTGAGCTGCAGCGGCTCTTCGAACCCGGCGTAGGGGACGCCCGGCAACTTTGTCGACTCCCCACCGGTAGCAGGCACTACCGCGACCTCGTTCTTGTCGGTGTCTGGCAGCATGACATCGTAAGCCACCGTGGCGCCGTCACCGCTGATCGCCACCCGCAGCACCCACTGCACGGACTCTCGGAGCAGGCGGAGATTGCTGCCATCCCTCTCGACGGCGAAGACATGCTCGCCGTCTCCCCCAAACGCACCGAAAACGAGTTGACTGCCGTCATCCGAGACGTCGAGAGGATGGCCATCGCCGTGGAAGCAGCAGGCCGTCCCGTCGACCGCAATGCCCAGCATCGCAGCTACATCGTCGGCGCCGGAAACCTGGTGCAAGTCACTGCCATCGGCATTGATTGCCCAGGCGCCCCGCGGCATGGGTGCGGTGCCATCAGCCGTCGCTGTGTCGCGCCGGACAAGA
>JBFWRO010000205.1:0-5865 GCA_050248865.1 Thermomicrobiales bacterium
CCGTCGCGAAGTCGGTCCCCCCAACCAAGTCCAGGACAAAGACAGGGATGTCATACCAGCAACTAAAGTACAACCTTTCGTACGCGGTAGAACCAGGCGAAAGTGCAGCCACCGGGATTCCATTCACGAGGCAACACCCTGGATGACATCAAGCAGCAGCGTTAGTCCCAAAGGACAGGTCACGATTCCCGCCGAGATTCGGGAACGATTCGGCATACAGCCTATGACCGAGTTCAATTCGTCGTCGTCAATGAACAGATCGTGCTCGTTCCCACGAAGCAGACGCTCAGGGATATTTACGGGTCGATACCTGCCCGTCGCCCGAACGCGCCATGGAAGGAACTGGAGGACTCGATCAGAGAGTCGTCCGCAGACAACATTGCCTCAGAAGACCCTGACTACTACAAGCGACGTCTCGGCTAGCAGGTGCACATCGTCGACACGAACGTCCTCGTCCGCTTCATCGCAGGCGACGACCCCGATCATCACCTCGAACCATTGCGTTTTTTCATCGCATCTACCCGGGTGAAAATCAGGCGCTGCTCATGGACGGCGTCATCGTCGAGGCGACGCACGTTCTCTCATCTGACCGTTACTTCGCTGGGAGCCGAGGAACGATTGCGGAAGGGATAAGGACGATCATTGGTCTTCACGGCATGACCGTTCAACACCGAGCCGCTCACTCGGTTGCACTCGAGATTTTCGCGGTATCCACACTGATTACGTCGACTGCCTTCAAATGGCTATGGTTCGTACGGGAGCGGCCCGGGTGATAGCTTCGTTCGACCGGGACTTCGATACGTTCGAGGGGATCACGCGTATCGAACCGTGAGCCACTTCTCCCGTACACTGGCGCAACCTGTTCGATGTCAGTTCTCGGGAGATGTACCAGTGACCACCCCACTCGACCGCGTTCTGCAGGCGATCGACGATCGCCGCGACGAAATCGTCGATTTTGCCGCTGCGCTGGTGCAGCGCCCCTCCGTCAATCCCGACCTCGATCCCAACGATGACGCGGAACGTCCTGCCGCGGAGTTCCTTCGCGATCACTATGCAACATGGCCCGACTGGGAAGTCGATTATTACGAGGTCGCAAAAAACCGGCCGAATGTCGTGGCCTCACGAAGAGGCAAAGGTGGGGGCCGCTCGCTGATCTGGGCCTCGCACCATGATGTGGTGCCGGTTTCGCCAGAACAGCGAGAGGCATGGATTGGCGACCCGTTCTCCGGAGAGGTTCGCGACGGAAAGCTCTGGGGTCGGGGAGCCTCCGATATGAAGGGTCCGATTGCGGCCTACTCCGTGGCAGCGAAGATCATGCAGGAAGAAGGGGTGCAGCTAAAGGGAGACCTCATCCTTTCACAGACTCCAGGGGAGGAATCGGGCCGCCGCGATATCGGCTGCAACACGGTACTGGAACGGGGGCACCGGGCTGACTTCGCCATTTTTCCGGAGGTCTCCAATTTCGCCATCCACCCGGTGGCCAAAGGGGAGCTGTATTTCAAGCTGACTGTCCCTGGAAAATCGACCCACATCTGCTATCGCAATCTTGTCGCGCAGCCGCTGCCGTATGGGGTGGAACGACCGGGTGTGAGCGCGATCGACAACATGCTCAAATACCAGCTGGCGATTCTCGAGATGGAAAAGCAGTGGGGTTTGTGGCGCAGCAACGAGCATGTCGAACCAGGCGGCATGTATATCAATATCAACACCATGCGTGCGGGCTCATCGCTCTCTTCGATTCCGGATTCGGCTGAAGCGACCGGCTCTCTCCTCTTCAATCCCGACCTTTCCGCAGAAGAAGTCATGGCCGAGATCAGGGCGTGCATCGACCGGGTCACCGCGGCTGATTACTGGCTGCGTGAGCACCCTCCGACGCTGGACCTCCCGCTCGATTCGGAAAGCGACGCGCCGTGGATCAAGGAGGCGGTCAATCTGCCACTCGACCACCCTATGGTGGGGGTCATCCAGAACGCCATGGTGAGGGTCACTGGAAGCGAGGCGCCGGTAGGAATTTCCCCATTCGTCTGCGATGCCAATTTCTGGTTTCCGCTTGGACAGGAGTGTCTGATCTGGGGAATCGGCGATGTCAGCTGGGGAGTGCACGGAGCGAACGAATTCATTCCGGTCGACGATCTGGTCACCGGCGCCAAGGCTTTCGCCGCAACGACCATGGAATGGTGCGGGGTCGCCTGAGCCATCGAGATTGGCTGCGATGGCGCCTGGCCGTCACCGGGCTGGGCGTGCTGATGAGCATGGCTGGGCTACGGACGTCAGCACAGCAACCGACAGAGACAGCCGAGAGTGTGCCGATCATCTCTGTTGGGGTCGAAAGGTCATTCGCATCCAGCTACAATGACCGGGGACTGCCAGGTCTTTCTCCCGGAGATCGCTTTTTCTGGGGACCTAATCCGCTCTTCGATGCCGAGAATCTCATCGACACCGGGGTCAGCGTGATGGGAATGTGCGCCGTATTCAATCGACAGGGCGATTGTTGGGTGGTCGAAACCATCACGTTCGGACTGGACGGTTCGACCTTGCGCGTGCACGGCATTTTGCCCGGCAATGGTGACCAGGCGGTGCTGACGATCTTCGACGGCAGCGGCGCATTCGCGACAGCATCTGGAACGATAACGGTGATCGCCAATCCGGATGGACAAACGTGGTTCCGCCGTTTCGAGCTGACCATCTGAGCATTGCGCAAGAGGTTTGGAGCGCGAGCTGCGTTCGCGTCGAACAGTCTTTCGAGACTCCACACGTCGCAGCAGACGACTCACGTTCAGATTCCGCCAGGCGGGCAGCGAACGCGTTCGGCAAGTCGAGGGTCGGGACCCACTGCATCCTCGCGAGGGTCGTTTCCGGCGTATCGGTAGCCAACCAGACATCCTGATATAGTTCCGGTGAAGTCCAAACAATGGGTTTGCCGCCAATTTTCATCATTTTGGCGGTAGGAGGAGTTTCACGGAGGTGAGCGCACAATGAAAGACTCAATACGACTTGATAGAAGCCTTTCGTCCTCGTTGAGCAGGCGACGGGTCATCCAGGGCGCCGCTGGCGCCGGCGCAGCCGCGGCTGGTTTCGGCAGTCTTGCGACTGCTCCGACCAGGGTCATCGCACAAGGTGAGCCGGTAACGTTGCGCTTCGCCGGCTGGATCGGCATGGAAGAGTCCACAGCTGCGCAATTCGAGCATATGGTTGGGCTGTTTCAGGCCGCGTATCCCAATGTCACGATCGAGTACGAAGGCGTTGCGTGGGAAAACACTCGCCAGCAATTGCTGCTGCAGACCTCCGCAGGCAATCCACCAGATGTCGCGCAGGTCGCAGCGCCCTGGATCGGGCAGTTCGCGTACTCGGGGGCGATTGTGCCGCTCGAGGACCTGGCAGCGGAGATCGCGGACAACTACGTTGGCGGGGTGCTCGATTCCTTCACCTTCCCGGGTCCGTCCGGCGATCCGCATCTTTGGGGTCTGCCGTGGGTGGCCGTCCATGCGACGACGTTTTACAACACCGCTTTGATGACGCAGGCAGGACTCGATCCTGCAACGCTTCCCGTCACGATCGATGAGTTCGATCAGGTCGTTCGGGCAATCGCCGGGCTGGGCGAGGATGAGCAGGGCAACAAAATCTGGGGATTCACGACAGCGACCGACCGCTCGGAGCTGACTGCAAACATCTTCAATCAGTGGCTCTTCAATTTCGGCGGCGATATTCTCGATGAAGCAGGAACCGTCACGCTCGACAGCGAGGCGGCAATCGAGACGCTAACCTATTTCAAGTCATTGGTCGATGACGGGATCATGCCGGCAGGATTCGCATTCCGCGACCAGTACAATCTGATGGTCAACTATCAGACCGGCTCGTTCACGGACGGCTCGTATGCACGCGACGTCCTGCGCATCACGAGCGGCAAGGGCGAGGAGTTCGACGCGGATTTCACCGTGGGGCTGAATCCGACCAACCTCGAGACCCCGGACGACGCTGCCCAGCACAAGACGATCTTTCACCATCACACCCTGGTGATGTTCGAGCAGAGCGAGAACAAGGAAGCAGCATTTGAGTTCATCAAGTTTCTGAGCACCGATCCGGAGAGCACCCTCTTCTACGCGCAGGGAAGCAGCCTGTTTCCGCTGTACCAGCCGGCGCTCGAGGATCCGTTCTATTCGCAGGATCCCTACGCCCAGACCTTCCTGAACGCCCTGCCTGGAGCGAAGTTGTACGGGATCAGCAAGACCCCCCAATACGCGCAGGCAGTCGATTTTGTGGCGCTGGCCGTGAGCCAGGCCCTGTCGGGTGAAGATCCGGCGACAGTGCTGACCGAAGCCGCGAACAATCTGCGAGTGCTCTACGGCCAGTAGCCAGCGATCGTTGCGAGGCAGGAAGCTCATCGTTTCCTGCCTCGCACACGTCGTCACGCATTCGGCCTTCCGGACCTCACCAGTCGAGCAGTATTACGTGTTGGATCGTCTGTGACCTTTCTCCGCCTCGGGAACCGATCGTTCTCCCTCCTGCTACTGGCCCCAGCGCTTATTTTGCTGGCGCTCACCGTGCTTTATCCCCTGGGGCGGGGGATCTATCTGAGCTTTCAGTCGTACAGCCTGGTCGACCCGACGAGCAACCGCTTCGTTGGTCTGGACAATTACCGGGCGCTTCTGGATAGCGACATCTACCGTCGAGTATGGAGAACGACGGTGGTTTTCGTGCTGGCCTCAGTCGCCGGGCAATTCCTTCTTGGTTTTTTGACCGCAATCGTGCTCAACAATCGCGATCTGAAGCGGACCGGGCTATTTCGGGGTCTGCTGCTCGTCCCCTGGATCGTCCCCACGGTCGTCACATCGCTACTCTGGAAATGGATCTACAACCAGCAATACGGCATTTTCAATTATGTGCTGGAACGCGTGGGAGTAATACCCGGGTTCAAAGCCTGGATCGGCGATCCGGACCTGGCGATGTTCTCTGTCGTTCTGGCCAATGTGTGGAAGGGTTTTCCGTTTCACATGATCGTCCTGCTGGCCGCCCTGCAAACCATTCCGCTGGAGGTCATGGAGGCGGCCACGATCGACGGCGCCACCGCATTTCAACGTTTCCGCCATATCGTGCTGCCTTACATGCGCTACATCATCATGATCGATTTGCTGATTGCGATTATCTGGACTTTTCAGAACTTCACGCTGATCTGGACGATGACAGAAGGTGGTCCGGCCGACGCAACCACCACGCTGGCGATCAATATCTACCGCACCGCGTTCCAGGGATTCGACATGGGCATGGGCGCCGCCATCGGCACGACCTGGCTGTTGGCCCTGTTCGTTTTCAGCGCCGCATTTATCCGAATCGTAGGCGGTCGCTCGCGGACGCAGTTCGAATGAAGGCAGAGACTGGGATGACGAGGTTGCCTGCTCAGGGTTGGGAGTGTTCGCCGTGTTAACCGTGTCGGGCCGACGCAAGGCCGTGCAGGCGCTCTCGTACGGCTATCTGACCATACTGCTGATCCTGACGTTTTTTCCGCTCTTCTGGATGGTCTCTTCGGCGTTGAAACCGATCGACGATCTCTTCGTCATCCCGCCACAATGGATTCCCGAGCGCCCTACTCTGGCGGCCATGGACTCTGTGATCTCAGGCGACCTGGGGCGAAAGAGTCTTTTCCCCGACTATTTCCGCAACAGTGTCATCGTCACCGTGGGCACGACACTTCTCGCCCTGACCGTCTCGACGCTGGCGGCTTATACGCTCTCCCGATATCCGTTCCGGGGAAGCAGTAAGTTGATGCTCTCGATTCTGTCCCTGCAGATGTTTCCGCAGGCGATGTTGCTGATCTCCTTCTACGTCATTTTTCTCCAGCTTCGGCTCCTGAATACGTACCAGGGGCTG
>JBFWRO010000206.1:0-5858 GCA_050248865.1 Thermomicrobiales bacterium
ATGATCCCCAGGGCGCCACGTTCGGTTTGATGCAGCCGGTAGATGGATGGTTCGACCGGCTTCTGACCGGTGACAAGGAGAAAAGCGCATGATCACAATCGATACGACAACGCCGTTCGGCGCTCGCGTGCGCCAGCATCTTGACCAGGACATCATCATCTGGCTCGTCACCGTCGATGGCGCCGGGACTCCACAGCCCAGCCCGGTCTGGTTTCTGCCATACGACGACGCAGTGCTCATCTTCAGCAAGCCGGAGACGGCCAAACTACGAAACATCGAACGCAATCCCAAAGTGGCGCTGCACTTCGATGGCAACGGACATGGAGGAGACATCGTGATCATCACCGGAATCGCCAGGATCGATCGCGACCTGCCGTCCGCTGCCGAGTTGCCTCGATATATCGTCAAATATGCCGATCACATCAAGAACCTCAACATGACGAACGAATCGTTCGCCGCCGCATACAGCGTGCCGATTCTGGTCGATCTGCAAACACTGCGCGGACACTAGCGCGCACCACGGAAAGGAACCATGATGAACGGCGCCATCACCCGCGTCGGAGCGAAGCGCTGCCCCGATTCGACCTCTGCCTGGTCGCTTCTCGACGATCTCCTTGGCCCAGCGCCAACCGTCGAGCCCCGGACGATGTTCGGGTATCCCTGTTTTGCCATTGCCGGCAAACCGTTCGCCTGCGTCGTCGACGATGCCGTGGCGCTCAAACTGCCGCCCTCGGAAATTTCCAGAATCGACGATCCCGGCATTTGTCCTTTTCAGCTCAACGAACACCCCATGGCAGGCTGGATCCTCATTCGCCGCAACAGCGACGATGGATTTACTCGCGACGAAGCCCTCGTCGAGCTCGCACTGATCGCGAATTCCGAGGCTGCGGCCGGCGCCCCCCGTCACTGAAGACTAAGTTGTCATAATGCTAAATGTGAGTGCAGATGGCTCGTCCATGTGGGATACTGTCTGGCTGTTCTGCGGCTGCATCGCGCTGCGGCTTACCGGCAGAGGTACCGTGACAAATCAGATCGCCTACACACCACTCCCCGAAGACATCGAGCTTGCCGATCTGCTGATTCAGCTTCAGCAATCGCGCGATCGCCTTGCCGTTCGTGAGCAGGAACGCTCGGAACTCGAGCTCGCGCTCGGACAGTTCGCCAACCAGGTCAAATCACGTGTTGGCGATATGAAGGAGGAAATCCGCTCCCACCGGCTTCGACTCGAACAGATCCGCCAGCGCCTGCAGCGCCTCAAGGCAGATCCAGCGGCCGCGCCGGCAGACATCGAGAAAAGCCTCGAAGAGGAGGAAGAGGCCTTCACCGACCCCGACGCTGAACGCGGGTTCCACGGTCGTCCGGACGGCCCTCCTCGTGGCTCCTTCAACAACACGTCCGCAGTTTCACGACAGGCAATGGATGAAGTCATCCGCATCTACCGCCTGCTCGCCAAACGACATCATCCCGATCTCGCCACGACCCCGGAAGAACGCACACGGCGGACTGAGCTGATGCTCCGCATCAACATTGCCTATCGCGATCAGAATCTGGCCGTGCTGCAATCACTCCTCCTCGAAGTCCACAACGATCTTCCGCTAACCCAGATCGACCTCACCCGTCAACGCATCTCCTGGACCCGCAATGAACTCAACAGAATCCAGAAAGAGCTTCGTTTGACTGAACGACGCCTCGACGCCCTCCTGACGTCAGAAACCTACTCCCTCTGGCGCGCGGAGCTGGAAAACCAGTCAGCTCTTGATGATCTCGAGCGTCGTACCCGTGAGCGCCTCGAGCGCGAGCGCGCCCGGCTCGACGAAGCCTCCTCCCAGTACGCGCGCATGGCCGCTCGCCGTCAGGTCATGCTCCGCCGCGCCGCATCCCGCACCGCCGCCAGCAGCGCGGTGGGGGAATAGGCAACGCGACACATCCCCGCCCGTACGGGCACCCCTCGTGGGTGCCCCTTCCCGCGGACACCACGTTCGCGCTTGAGACGCCCGTTCCCCAGCAAGCAAAGGCAGCGCTAATCCCCGCCCGGCGCGACCCGCGTGTTGACAGCCGGTCTACAGTACGCACGGCAAGAACGGCACTATCTGCCGATCACTCGCTATCGACATCAACCTTTACCCCGGAAGACTCTGCCGGATGCTGCGGCTGGCTCGCTATTTCAGACCATTCCTTCTGCCTCTGGCGGTGATGGTCTTGTTGCTGCTCGGTCAGGTGACGGCGAATCTCTCGCTCCCTGACTACATGGCCACCATCGTCAACGACGGCATCGTCGGCAATGACAACGACATCGTCTTTTCGACTGGTGTGCGGATGCTCGTCGTTGCGCTGCTGGGTGGATTGGCGACGATCGGCGCAGCCTTCCTGGCTGCCCGCATCTCCACCGGGTTCACGCGGGACCTACGCAACGACACATTCGGCAGAGTCGAAGAGTTCTCCCCGCTGGAGTTCAGCCGGTTCTCCACCGCCTCATTGATCACTCGCTGCACCAACGACATGCAGCAGATCCAGATGGCCCTCTTCATGCTGCTCCGGCTGGCGCTGATGGCCCCGCTGATGGGCATTGGCGCCGTCATCAAGGCGTACCACCTGGCACCATCGATGACCTGGATCATGGCGGTCGCCGTCGGCGTGCTGCTGGTGGTGATCGTCATGCTGCTGGCAGTGACGATGCCGCGCTATTCGCGCCTGCAGCAGCTCGTCGACCGGCTGAACCTGGTGACCCGCGAACGCCTGACCGGCATGCGCGTGATTCGCGCGTTCACCCGCGAACCGTGGGAGAGGATCCGCTTCGAGGAGGCGAACCAGGACCTCACCAGCGTCAATGTCGTCGTCAACCGGCTGATGGGCGTGATGCAACCAGTGATGCTGCTGGTGCTGAACTTCACCTCGATCGCCATTGTCTGGGTCGGCGCCCACCGCATCGAGCAGAACGAGCTGCTGATCGGCGACATGCTGGCCTTCATGCAGTATGCGATGCAGGTCATCTTCTCCTTCCTGATGATTTCGATGATTTTCGTCATGGTGCCGCGCGCCGCTGTTTCGGCGCGGCGGGTGGTCGAAGTACTCCACACAGAAACCGTCATCCGGGATGCCGTGGAGCCTGTTGCCGCGCCCGAACGGGGAGGATTGATCGAGTTCAGGGATGTTTCGTTTGCCTATCCCCAGGCCGAAGAGCCGGTGCTGAGCGACATTTCGTTTGTCGCCCGGCCGGGTCAGACAACAGCGATTGTCGGACCAACCGGCAGCGGCAAGTCGACGCTCATCGGCCTCATCGAGCGCTTCTACGACGCCACGGAAGGCGCTGTCCTCATCGACGGCGTCGATGTGCGGGACATGCGGCTTGCAGATCTGCGCAGCAGAATCGGCTATGTGCCGCAGCGAGCCAATCTTTTTTCCGGCACGATCGACGGCAACATCCGGTACGGCAAGGAAAACGCCAGTCAGGCGGAAATCGCGCAGGCAGCGGCGACCGCGCAGGCCGTGGAGTTCATCGAGCGATTCGACGACGGGTACCAGCATGTCATCGCGCAGGGAGGGTCGAACGTTTCCGGCGGACAACGGCAGCGGCTTTCGATCGCCCGGGCGGTCGTCCGCCAACCAGAGATCTATATCTTCGACGACAGCTTTTCCGCGCTGGATTTCCGCACGGATGCCGCGTTGAGGGCTGCGCTGGCCGAGGAGACCGCGAACAGCACCGTGCTGATCGTCGCCCAGCGGGTCAATACGATCATGCACGCGGAGAAGATCGTTGTGATCGACGCCGGCCGGATCGCCGGAGTCGGTTCCCACCGCGAGCTGCTCCGCAGTTGCCCCGTGTACAAGGAGATTGCGGCTTCGCAGTTGTCCGAAAAGGAGCTGGCCCGGGAGCTCGAACGCTCGGCTGGGCCGGGTCCCAACGGAGGATCACCGTCATGAGCGCGGGCAGACCCGCTGGCGCTTCCACGACAACGCCCGCCCGCCCTCCGCTCTTCATGGGCCCGCGGGGAGGCCATCCCGGCATGGGCGGCGCTCCTGTGGAGAAAGCTCGAAATTTCAGGAAAACCCTTGGGCGGTTGGTGGGGTATCTGCGGCCATTCTGGCTGCGGATCGCGGCGGTTCTCGTTTTCGCGATCGCCAGCACCTCCTTTGCCATTGTCAGCCCGCGCATTCTGGGCGACGTCACCAACATGGTGGTCAGCGGGTATTCGCAGGGCCGAGCCTACGATCAGGTGAGGGACCATCTGCCGCCGGGCACGGAGATTCCTCCCGGCACGACCGGCGCGGAGCTGCTCGCGCAGGTTCCGCCCGATGTGCTGGAGGGCATACCGGAATCGCAACGGTCAGCGATTAGCGAGATGGATCTTTCCGCGCGGCACGGGATCGACTTCGACGCCATTTTGCGCAAGATCCAGCTGCTCGTCGCGCTCTATCTGCTGAGCGCCGCGTTCGGCTACGTGCAGGCATGGATCATGGCTGGGGTGTCGCAACAGGTGACCTACGACCTGCGCGACGGAATCTCGCAGAAGATCGATCGTCTGCCACTGCGGTATTTCGACTCCCGCAGTCACGGAGAGGTGCTGAGCCGGGTCACCAATGACGTCGAGACGATCAGCCAGACGCTCAATCAATCGCTCTCCCAGATCGTCACATCGTTGACCATGCTGATCGGCATTCTGGCCATGATGATCTGGATCAGCTGGGAGATGACGCTGGTGGCGATGATGATCGTTCCGGTGAGTCTGGTTCTGATCAGGCTCATCACGCAGCGGTCGCAGCCCTGGTTCGTCCAGCAGCAGGCATCACTCGGCGAGCTCAATGGCCATGTGGAGGAAATGCTCTCCGGGCATACGGTCATCAAGGCGTTTGGCGCGGAGCGCAAGTCGGTCGAGACCTTCCGGACGATCAACGCGGCATTGCATGGCAGCGCGTGGCGGTCGCAGTTCCTTTCCGGATTGATGTTTCCGGTCATGATGTTCGTCGGAAATCTCGGGTATGCGGGCGTTGCGGTCATGGGTGGATGGCTGGCTGTCGAAGGACGTCTGCGGATTGGCGATATCCAGGCCTTCATGCAGTATCTGAACCAGTTCAATCAGCCAATTGCGCAGACGGCGGGTATCGCGAACATCCTGCAGTCGACCGCCGCCGCCGCGGAGCGCGTGTTCGAGTTTCTGGATGAAGAGGAAGAATCGGCGGAGCCAGCAGCATTGGTGGAACCTGCTACGGTGCAGGGCGCGGTCGATTTCGAGCATCTGAAGTTCGGGTATCAGCCGGATCAGCCTGTAATTAGGGACTTCTCCGCGACGATCAGGCCGGGGCAGCGGGTGGCGATTGTCGGGCCGACCGGGGCAGGGAAAACGACGATCGTCAATTTGCTGATGCGGTTCTACGATCCGGATGAAGGGACGATTCGGATCGATGGGGAGCCGACCAGAGCGATGCGGCGAGCGGATGTGCGCCGTCAGTTCGGGATGGTTTTGCAAGATAGCTGGCTCTTCAACGGCACGATCGAAGAAAACATCGCCTACGGGCGGGAGGGCGCCACACGGGAAGAGGTACAGGCGGCCGCGGTTGCTGCACACGCCGATCACTTCATCCGGGCCCTGCCGGGTGGCTACGACATGGTGTTGAACGAGGAAGCGGACAATATTTCCGCCGGCGAGAAGCAGTTGCTGACGATCGCCAGGGCGATGCTCGCCGACGCGCCGATGCTGATTTTCGATGAGGCGACCAGTTCGGTCGATACGCGAACGGAATCGCTGATCCAGGAGGCGATGGGGCGATTGATGCATGGGCGCACGAGCTTCGTCATCGCGCATCGCCTGTCTACGATTAGCCATGCCGATCTGATTCTGGTCAAGCGGGACGGCAATATC
>JBFWRO010000207.1:0-5822 GCA_050248865.1 Thermomicrobiales bacterium
ATCACGTGTGCCGGGTCCACCCGGGAACCAGCGCGCTGGAAATCGGCAGTTATCGCGGGCACTGCGCACTGGCCCTGGCGCTGGCGGGCAAGCAGGTGACGTCGATCGATGTCAGCGACAAATATCTCGAGAGCCGACAGACGTTGGTTACCGATCATCAGCAGGAGGAGCGGGTGAGCTTTCTTCTCAGATCATCTGAGGAGGAGCTGCTGCTCCCTCAGACATTCGACGTGATTCTTCACGACAATGGGAAGCGCCGCTCCAGTCTCCTCACCGAACTCGAAGCATTCTGGACCCGCAAGCTGTCCCCCGGGGGGCTGCTGATGGTTCACAACGTGGAACACATCGATCTGCCTCGCCTGAACCGCCAGCTCGATCCGGAAGGACAGATCGTCACCTCCGATCGCCGCAACCGACAGCTCGGATTCTTTGTGAAACCGGTACGCTGATCTGGATTCAGCGCGAGAACTCGACAGCTCTGCCTGCGAGGCTCGTACAATCAGCGCCGTATTGCCGCGACATTCCGGATTGGCGTCATCCTATGCCTGCTCTTTCTGTCGATGGATTCCAGCTCTCCTATCAGCGGCGCGGAACAGGACCGGCTCTCCTCTTCCTGCACAGCATCCTGACCGATAGCCGGGTCTGGAGGCACCAGCTGGATGCGTTCTCTGATGAGTTCACCGTCGTTGCCTGGGACGCTCCGGGGTGCGGCAAGACCGACTGCCTGCCCCAGGGCTCGGGCATGGCCGACTACGCGCGGTTGCTGTCGCAGTTTCTCGATGCTCTGGAGCTTTCCAGCGTGCACATCGCCGGGGCCGCGTGGGGATCGACGCTCGGGCTGGAACTCTACCGGCTGCGTCCGGATCTGGTGCAATCGCTGACCCTGAGCTCAGCTTATGCGGGCTGGAAGGGATCACTTTCCGCCGAAGAGGTCTCGAGGCGCCTCGACCGGTTTCGCCAGCAAACGCAGCTCCCGCCAGAAGCGGTCATTGGCGCCTGGATTCCGACATTTGTCACGCCGGGGGCATCGAAAGAAACGGTCGATGCGATCGTCGAGATGATGCGGGAGATGGATCCCTATGGATGCCAATGCATGGCGGAAGCTCTGGCAATCAGCGACCACCGGCCATTTCTGGCGTCGGTGACGGTTCCCGTTCTGGTCATCAACGGCGAGGCAGATCGGCGGGCGCCGGTTGCTGTTGCCCGGGCTATCCATGAGTCGATCCCTGGCTCGCGCATGGAGATCATCCCCGGCGCCGGACATCTGCCCTATCTGGAGCGTCCCGAACCGTTCAACGCCGCGCTGAGGGCGTTTCTGCCTTCCTGACCGGAGCCGGTAGATCAGGATTCCCTGAACGAGTGTGCCAGGGCTTTAGAGGAGTCGGCAGGCAACCAACGCCGCCCCGGCCCTATCCTCCGCCGTTCTGATCGAGCACGGAACGGCGGACGTACAAATGCGAAAACCGGTCATTGAAGACTTCGACCCAGTCGGGGTGCGTTTGCAGGGGAATGGTCAGCCCATCGATCGGACGGATCATGATCACATCAATATCCCACTGGTTCATCATGGCGTCCCACCCGCTTTCGCCGTCGACCATGTGGAAATACTGCTCGATCAGCTCATTCGGGTAGGTGTCGGCCCGGCCATCGATGAAAATTTGCGGATTGCCCTTGAATCGGTAATCGAGGTAGCCGCCCCAGTCGTACGTGTTGAATAACCGAAGGTCGGGCCCCTGCTCCAGGTAGATCGATGCCGCCTCGACGGGATATCCCCACGCCACCGGGTCTTTACGGAACTGCGAGTTTTCGTATGTCGTGGCGACGAAAAGCACGATTGCCGCGGCAGCTGCGGCGGGGAGCGCGAGGCCCCATATCGGGGGACGCGATGTGCGCTGCACCGGTCGCCAGGCATGCTCCATGTCCTGCCGGTGCTGCCAGACGAGCCAGGCCGCGAAAATCATGCAAAAGAGAACGTAGACGATCACGAATCGCACTGAGGTCAGCGCCTGGTAGAGGAAAAGGATGACCATGCCACCCGGCCAGACGCGTCCTCGCAAGAGTTGCCAGACTGCCGGGACGACCATGGGGATGGAAAAAATGAAACCCTGATTGTACGTATGCGAGAAATCGGGCGGCAGCCACACGAAGATTCGCTCGTTCCAGACCTCGGGTCTGCCGCCAAAGCGGAAGATCTGGTCGATGTAATCGACTCCGAAGGGATTGACGACAATTCCGGCGAGACTGAGGACACCAACGATGAGCAGGTGTTTCACCGGTCGCCTGCGGATGATCTGATCGAGTCCGAAGAGCGCGAGCGCCACGATCCCGATCACCGCTGACAGGTGGACGTTGAACCAGATGAGGAAAAATGGCGGCAGCACCCACAGGGTTCGCCACCGGCCCGTTTCGTAGAGCGCGATGAAGAGAAAGAGCAGGGCGTAGAAGGAAAAGGTCCACATTTGCGGGCGTACGGCAAAAATGCCTTCTCGCAGAATGACTCCCATCCACAGGACAGTAACCAGCAAAGAAGCACGGTAGCTCAGACCATATCGGTGCATGGCGGCAATGAGCACCCAGAAGCCTATCGCGGCGATGAGCACGGTGGCGACGATGCCAGCCTGATACCCGCCGATGCGGTCAGTGACCGAGAGAAAGACCTCGCCGAGCCACTCGTGGGCGACGAATTTGCCGTCGTAGGTGAAGAGCCAGGGGTCGGGAGAGGGCATGGCGCGCTCGTCGATCATGTAATCGCCGGCGGTGAGATGCCACCAGTAGTCGTTGTCGATCCATGGAAAAAGGTTCTTCGGCGTGCCGGTCCAGTTGACACTGACGGTGAGACCAAAACCGACATAGATGATCGGAAAGATCGTCAGCAGCACCAGCCAGAGCCAGCCATTGGCGCCAACGATTGCCTCTGATCTGGGAGAGAAGGGGCGCAGATGAAGCGACTGGACGATGCGGTCGCCCTTCGACAGAAACCGCTGCAGCGCGTTCCAGCGGGGCTCGAATCTGCGAAGCGAGGGCGGCCACTCCCAGCTTCCGTGCGGAGGTGGGTGAGGTGATGACGATTGCGCTGGAAGGCTCACCTCTGATCGAGGCGGAGCCAGGGGCGGAGTAGCAGTCGTGCGTTGGCGCTTATCTTTCTTTCGCCGGTTCGACAACGAGCCAGACCCTTTCAGCATGCAGCGCGGCAAATGCGTCGTACCACTATAGCAACGACGGAGCGGGTGATGGGACACGCCAATTTCGACGTCAGGAGGACATCTCCCGCGTGGCACCCCGATCGGGCGCCAGCAGAGCAGGCGGCGGAGGAACGAGCGGCGTAGACTACGGCAATCGCACGCTGGCAGATCTCCCTGCCCTACCTGAGGAGGCTGAAGACTGATGCTGGGTATCGAAGGACAGGTTGCCCTCGTGACTGGCGCTGGAACCGGCATTGGCAAATCCATTGCAACCCACCTGGCCGAGGCCGGAGCGCGGGTGGCCGTGACGGACGTCGATCGGGCATCGGCGGAGGCCCTGGCAGCAACGTTGCCGGAGGCTGGGGCGTGGCAACTCGACGTTACCTCGGCAGAGCAGGCCGCGGATGTGGCGGCAGCCGTTGAGAAAGAGATGGGGCCGATCGATATTCTGGCGAACAACGCCGGGGTATCGACGATGAATCACGTCTGGGAACTGACCGAGAAGGAATGGGATTTCAATTTCGATGTGAATGCCAAAGGCGTCTTTCTTGTCACCCGGGCTGTGATTCCGGCGATGATGGAGCGGCGACGCGGGGCGATCGTGAATACCGCGTCGATGGCCGGCAAGACTGGTCCGGCGCTGCTGGCCCACTACGCGGCCTCGAAGTGGGCATGCATCGGGTTCACGATGTGCTGCGCGACGGAACTCGGTCCGTATGGCATCCGGGTGAACTGCGTGTGCCCCGGGTTTGTGGCGACCAAGATGCAGCGCGAGGAAATCGAGTGGGAAGTGGAGCTGCGGGGACTGAGCGCCGAGGAGATCTTCGACGGCTACGTCGCCCAGACGCCGCTAGGACGCATCGAGACGCCGGACGATGTCGCGCGGGTTGTCCGCTATCTCGCCTCACCCGAGGCGGAGTTCCTGACGGGCGCGGCGATCGACATCACCGGCGGGGCGCATTTGCCGTGATGCTTCACGTTCGCTAGAAGCCGCACCCGAGGACGGTTGCGCCGTTGAGATTGTCGCAGCAGTCTCCGGCGACGGTCGTGTCGCTATTGACGCCGTCGGGGCAGATCGTGTTGCCAAACGTCGCCTGGAAGAGTCCGGCGTTGTCGAAGTCGGCTCCGGTCAGGTTCGCGTTGGTGAAATTCTGGCCCAGCAGATCGGCGCCCCGGAAGTCCGCGCCAGCGAGATTCAGCCCAACGAGAATCGGTCCCACGGCGTTTATGCCCAGTGAGCACCCGGTGAGATCGCCGTTGGGTACGAGATTCGGGATGCACGTATCCTGATCCCGGAGACAGATCGTGTTCGATTCGTTCGCGATGTTGAACGGATCACAGCAGCTTCTGCAGTCGACGTCCTCGCCACAGTTGTTGGTGGGAAAATCGATCGAGCAATCACCGCATAGCCCCTGCAGCGGTTCGTTGGTGCAGCCGCAGACACCGGCGTCGCCACCGCCACCGCACGTTTCGGGTGCGGAGCACGCATCGAAGCAGCCGCCGCAGTTTGCGTTCGTTCCAAGCTCGAGGCATATTTCTTCGCCGCAGCATGCGTATCCTGCGGCGCAGCATTCTCCGTCACAACACTGCGCAGCGGTCTCGCAGCATTCTTCTCCGCAGATGGCGAGGCCGAGATCGGTCCGGCAGCAGCGACCGCCGGCTGTGCAGGTTCCGTCGCAACATCCGTCGATCGCGCAGTGAATTTGTCCCGGACAGGGATCGGGGGGCGCTGCTGTCGGGTTCGGCGTCGGATCGGGCGGCGGGGGAGTGGGTATGGCGGGTTTCGCGCCGATGGTGCGGGCGCCTGCTTCCGGTCTGCTCACGACTCCAAGTATCACGGCCGACGCTGAAGCCAGGATCCCGGCCAACAGGTCGCGACGGCTCTTCGAACGCGCCACCTTTCGGGACACGTCATCGAACTTCCTTCCATCCATTGCTGTGGCCCCCTTCCGAATTGCTGGCTCTTCGATTCATGAATGGGAAGGAAATCATCGTATCATGCTCGGTAGCCACATTTCTCTCAGGTCGAGGCGACGATGAATGCACTTGCTCTCACTTCGCAGATCGAAGCGCTTCCTCGGAAACTGAGACCCCTGAAGCCCGGAGAATTATGCGCTGGCGTCGGAACGATCATGGCGCAGCGGTTGCCCGGCCACGCTCAGAGCGAAGGAGTTGACCGATGCCGTGGCGACATCGGTGACGACGAGCGTTCTGTTTACTTCGCCACCGAACGCGACATTGGTCAGTTCCGCGCCCGGCAACTCGATCTGCTCGACCGTTTCTCCAGAGGTATCGACAACATCCACATGACCGGAACCATGGTGCGCAATGCAGAGGTCGCCATGCTCATCGAACGCATGCCATCAGGTCCGCCCGGCGCCGGATCACGCACCGTTCATTCCTTGCGAGGACCAATGCCTTTGCTCTTACGGCATAACGGAGCACCCGGTTATGCCCGGTTTCAGCAAGGAAGACCGCGGAGCCATCGGCACGCAGCGCGACGCCATTCGGAAACGCAAGCTCGGTGTCGATCTGCTCGAGTGTGCCGTCCGGGAAATAGCGGTAGAACCCGCCTATGGGATTGTCGAGCCAGGAACCCCAAGGATCAGAGAAATAGAGCACACCGTTCTGATCGAAAAA
>JBFWRO010000208.1:0-5792 GCA_050248865.1 Thermomicrobiales bacterium
GAACGGGCAGAGGAGCCGCCGGCGACCACTTTGAACGCGCAAGATGCTGCGTCGTAGGCGGAGGATCGATGACTGACACGACGCTCTCCTCGAGAATCGCCGCCCGCGACAAAGCGCTGATCGCTGATGCGCTGAAAATTCGATACACACCGTTTGCCCTTTCCCACGGAGACGGCGCCCGGCTTTTCGATGTCGAGGGTCGCTCGTTTATCGATTTCGGTGCTGCCTGGTCCGCCGCCGGACTGGGCTACAGCAACCAGCACGTGCAGAAAGCAATTCAGCGTCAGCTTGAAAAAACGACCTGCGGCATTCTCATTTCAGGCATGCAGGAGCCGGCGCTCGATCTCGCCGAACGACTTATTGCCCTGGCGCCCGGGGATTTCGAGAAAAAGGTCTGGTATGGCCTGGCCGGCTCCGATGCCAGTGAGGCGGCTCAACGCATGATTCTGCGGGCGACCGGTAAACCGCGCATCATCTCATTCATCGGGAGCTGGCATGGAACGACAGATGCTGGCATGGCGCTTTCGGCCCACCCGTCCTTGACGGGATTTGCCGGAGGGGGTCATGTCACGAAAATCCCCTATCCCAACCCTTATCGGGATCCGTTTGGAGGCGATGGCCGGAACCTGACGGACCGCTGCCTGAATTACCTCGAGAACTTCCTGTTTACAACCATTTGTCCGCCCGGGGAAGTGGCGGCCATTTTTGTCGAAGCGATTCAGGCTGACGGCGGCGATATCGTCCCGCCCGACGATTTCCTGCCCAAGCTTCGCGATCTCTGCGATCGCCACGGAATCCTGCTGGTTGTCGATGAAATCAAGGTGGGGCTCGGTCGAACCGGCGAGTGGTTTGCGTTCCAGCACGGAGCTATCCACGCCGATCTGATTCTGCTGGGGAAATCGCTTGGGGGCGGTCTGCCGCTGAGCGCGATTGTGGGACGAAGAGAAATTCTCGATGTCGCCCCCGGCATAGCACTGTTCACCATGGTCGGAAACACCACCAGTTGCGCGGCGGGTCTGGCCGCTCTCGAGGAGGTCGAAAGGCTGCAGCTCCTCCCTCGAGCCACGGAAGCGGGGGCACGCTTTCTGAGTGGCCTGCAGCAGGCGCTGGGCGGCTTCGATTTCGTCGGTGACATTCGGGGCAAGGGCTTGATTCTTGGTGTCGAGCTCGTCAAGGACCGGCAATCAAAACAGCCCGAAACCACACTTTTGCCAAAGGTCGTCTACCGCGCCTGGGAACTTGGTCTCATCGTTTACTATGCCGGAATCTGGGGCAATGCCCTGGAATTCACGCCTCCACTGGTGATCGACGACGCCGATATCGATGAAGGCATCGACATCCTCCGGCGGTCATTCGAAGACGTGCTCGATGGCGCAGTTGCAGACGAGAAGGTGGCCGAGTTCGCAGGATGGTGAGTGATCCCATGGTCGAGGACCCCGTCATTTCCTATCTGGAATCGCACCTCGCTGATTACCTTGCAGATCTGAAATACCTCTGCGCAATCGACTCCGGCAGCTATGACAAGGCAGGCGTCGATGAGGTGCAGACCTGGTTGCGCGATGCATATGCCAGACAGGGATTTGATACACGCCTGGTGCCGCAAGAGCGATTCGGCAGCGACCTGATTGCCAGGCGAAAGGGACGTGGTGGACGTCGGGTCATGCTCCTCGGACACGCTGATACGGTTTACCCGCCAGGAACGGCCGCAGCCAGACCTGTCGCGGTCGAAGGTGACGTCATCCTTGGACCCGGCACCTGCGATATGAAGGCCGGTTTGCTGGCCGGACTCTACGCAGTGCGGGCGCTGGACGCCTCGGGCTGGCAGGGGCTCGATGAGCTCACGATCATCGTCGTTTCCGATGAGGAGATCCACGAGCGCCATTCGATCGACCTCCTGCTCTCTGAAGGACCTCGCCATGATGCCATTCTCACGCTCGAAGCGGCGCGGGAAAATGGTGACATTGTGACTTCGCGCAAAGCAGGGACCTGGCTCACGGTCGATCTAACCGGCAAGGCCGCACATGCTGGCGTCGAGCCAGAAAAGGGAGCGAGTGCCGCTGTGGCCCTCGGTCACGTCCTTGTCGAGACCTTCAAGCTCAATGACCCCGCTTCCGGCGCGACGGTCAATCCAGGCGAACTTTCCGGGGGCCGCGCTCCGAATATTGTTGCGGACAGCGCATCGGCGAGGTTCGACCTTCGATCGTGGACGAATGCCGGTCTGGATGACCTGAGGCGTGCGTTCATCGAGGCCGCGACTCGCCCGTATGTCGCTGGCGTGACGTCCCGAGTTGACGAAGAGAACGGCACCGGCACCCCGGCAATGGAGCGAACGCCTGGTGTCGCGCGACTCGAGTCTGCCGCAATCGACATTGCCTCTGAGCTTGGATTCTCGCTGAAGGGGGCTCGCACCGGCGGTGGGTCAGACATCAGCTTTGCGGGACACCGCGGCACGCCGGGGCTCGATGGGCTGGGCCCCGTCGGCGGCCTCGACCACGGTCCCGACGAATACATCCTGCTCAGTAGCATCGTGCCTCGCATCGCATTGCTGGCGAGGCTCGTTCAACTCATCGGCGATGATGAAAGGTTTTCGTATGACCAGCGGCTTGACTGATGCTGCCGGCTTGCTCAGGCAACTCGAGGCTGATGGAATCGAACATTTCTGGGTGACGTACCACGATTACAGCGGGCTTGGCAGCTCCAAATCAGTACCGCCTGAGGCATTTCGCGGTGTAGCGGAAAGTGGCGCCGTCTTCGCCGTTGCCAACCTCGATATGGACATTCTCGATCATCAACCCGACAGCGCCAGCTGGCTCGCCGACAGCGGCGATTTCCTTGCAGTGCCAGATCCTTCCAGCTATAGCCGGTTGCCACGATATCCGAACACCGCCAAGGCGAACGTATGGATGCGCGCGACCGATGGAGCGGTCTGGCAGGGTTGCCCCCGAACACGTTTGCAGCATGTGATCGACGAACTCGCCAGCGAGGGTTTTCATGCGCAGTGCGCGCTCGAGCCGGAGTTCTACCTTCTCAGAAAGACGGAGGAGGGCGAGTACGCGCCAGTGAACTCGACGCGCATGTTCACCCAGGCCGGATTGCAAGCTGGGCAACCATTCGTGTCCCGGGTGGTGGACGAACTCCGGGCAATAGGTGTCACCGTTGAGCAGTTAGGGAAGGAATACGGGCCGGGTCAATATGAGATGTCGGTGCATCATGGAACGCCTCTGGAAGCCATCGATGATTACTGGTCGCTGAAGGACGCCGTCGTGGATATCGCTCGCGCCTGCGGACATGTCGCCACGTTCATGCCGAAGATCTATTCGAACTGGGCGGGAAACAGTCTTCATGTTCACATCAGCCTCTGGGACACTGCCAGCGGAGCAAATGCGATGGCCTCGACGGATGATGAGACCTCGCTTTCTCAGACCGGGCTCTGGTTTCTGGGCGGACTTCTGGCTCATGCCCCGGCGTTGACGGGCCTCGGCTCACCGACCGTCAACAGTTACAAGCGACTCCTGCCTGGTTCCTGGGCGCCCGCCAATATCTACTGGGGTTACGGCAACCGTTCGGGTGTGGCCCGCGTGCCAGGGGTCGGCAAACGTCGTCACGTCGAGTATCGGTCCGGTGACAACACATGCAATCCGGCGCTTTTTCTCACCGGCTTGCTCGCTGCTGGCCTCGACGGCATTCGCCACCGTATCGACCCAGGACCGCCGTTTCAGGGGGACGTGGGGCGCTTGTCGGTCGCTGAAATGGAGGAGAAAAACCTGACATTTCTCCCGCGCACGTTGCCAGAAGCGCTCGCCGCGCTGGAAGCTGATGAGGTGATTGCCGGTGCAATAGGAGATGTAATCCTGCCTCATTTTCTGTCTGTCAAGAGAAGCGAACTCGAGGCGTACGAGCTCACCGTGCACCGTTGGGAACGGACAACTTATCTGGAGGTCATTTGAACGTGGTCGATGTCCATCGTCTGCCGGTTGTCGACATTCATGCCCACCCATTTCTCGATCGCGGGCCGGTATCACTCGAAGAGTTCACAAATCTCACTGCGTTCGGCGGTGGCGATCAAGAGTATATGGAGGTTGGGGGCGTTGCATTCGACGACGGTGTCCGCGCCGAGCTACAGCAGATCAAGCAGCAGACGGTGTACTTCAAGCGCCTGATGCTGGATCTGGCCGCGTTTCTCGGCGTCGAGCCTGATCCGGGCACCATCCTCGAGGAACGCAACAAACAGCTTGCGTCGGGCTACACAGATTACGTGAGGCGATTGTACGAAGACGCCGGCATTGCGTCGATCGTATTCGATTTCGGCATTCCGCTGCCCAGTCTCGACATCCAGGAAGTTCAGGCGCAACTACCGATCGAGGTCGTCCCGATCTATCGCATCGAGCCGCTCATCGCCGATCTGCTGAAAACTGATCTGGGTTGGGAGGAGTTCTCCCGCGCTTACGAAGACGCCATAAGTGAAGCGCTATCGTCTGGTGGCTATCGCGGGGTGAAATCGATCATCGCGTACCGCACCGGACTCGAAGTGTCGCCTCTCTCCCGCACGAAAGATCAGGGATTCCAGGCGCTCGATGCCATTCGCCGCGGCCTGGGTGGCGGCAGCATGAAGAAACTGCGAGATCACTTGCTCTGTCGAGCGCTCGAACTCTGCATCGACCACAATGTGCCTATGCAGATTCACACAGGAATGGGCGATTTCGAGGTGAATCTGGTCCTTTGTCGCCCCTCCTACCTGATGGACCTGCTTCGCTTTCCCGCGTATCGAGCCTGTCATGTGATCCTCGTACATACCGGTTTTCCCTACCATGGGGAGGCAGCGTATATGACCAATGTCTTGCCTCGTGTGCATCTCGAGGTCAGCGAAGGCATCCCATTCGCCAGCACGGCCGCATGGGACATCTACGAAGGTGTGCTCTCGATGGCCCCGGTCAACAAGATCTGCTATGGGTCAGACGGGTACAAGGTGCCTGAGATCATCTACACGAGCGCCAAACTTGGCAAGCAAGCACTCGCCGACGTGCTCGATCTCCAGGTCGAGCGGAAGATGTTGACTGCAGCAGACGCTCAATCGGCCGCAGAGGCAATTTTGGCTGGAAACGCCAGGGAACTGTATCGCCTTGAATGAAATGCTGCTCGTGCGCGGCATGCCACTTTCCGCGACCGGGGATTTTGACCCGCTATGGGTGATCGATGCTGAACTGGATCTCGAGGGCAGCCTCAGCCCGGACCGGGTCCCTTCGATCCAGGACATCAAGGAGGTCATTTCCTCTGCGCCATCGCGCACGGGAGCGGCGATTCTGGCAGTTGTTGCCGATACAGTCCTCGATGCTCTAATGGCCTCGTTCCCCCAAGTCGTACGATGTACGATCACGCTATGGGAGCTGGACAGCGAAAACTCAACAAATCAGGCGGGTTTTCGCACTACGCGTGAGCGTCCGTCTTCTTCATCAAGACAGGGACGCTCGATCCGGCGGCCACAGCCGCGCTAAAAGTCCAGAAATTCTGCAAGCAGCGTCTCTCATGTTTTCATGCCGCGCAGGTGGCGCTTGTCGATTCGGGACACAAGCGAATATGTGGTGTCGACCATGTTGCCGACATACAGCTCCCCGGCCGCGGAAAGGAGCTGGTAGGCATCGAGAGGGTCGAAATCGTAGTCGCGTACCAACCAGCTGATCAGATCCGCATTGGCGATCCGCGCGGCGTCTTCCATCGGCCTGGCGCTGCCAACGGACATCAGATGCGTGTCAGATTCGATGCGTGGCCAGGAGATCGACTTCCCCTTGATGACG
>JBFWRO010000209.1:0-5782 GCA_050248865.1 Thermomicrobiales bacterium
ACGACCGGATCATAATCCTCGACACCGCGGTCGAGGATTGCGTAGAGAATCGCTTCTGGGCCTCTGCTCAACAGGTTTGGCTCAGACTCCATGCGCCGGCGCACTCTGCCGAGGTCAGGGCCTGTACCGTGCCGAACCGTTACCACAAAGTCGGGCCCGGCGAAAATATGCAACTCCGCAAACTCAACGGTTTCCGGACGGTCATGGTACCGAGCGGCGCGCAGCACGACGAACAGCGTATCGCCGTACCTTTCCACTTTGGGCCGTTGATGGGCTCCAATGGCATCTTCGACTGCTAACTCATGAAGGTCAAATGCTTCTGCAACCCGACCAAATTCACCTTCATTCGGCTGGTACAGCCCGATCCAGGCAACCCCTCCCTTGGTGCGGCAAGCCTCATAGGTTTCTTCGAGTGTGCTGGGCACTTCCTCACGGCGGCCATTCACGTAAATGGCGCTGTCTACGATCATCGATGGAGCCCTCACCTTCCGTTTACGCGGCCCGGGGCCAGTCCCGGTTCGTGGCGCCAAACGGGGCAGTGCGGCCTCGCAGGCGTGAAAAGGTATCCAGGCCAGATCACATGTCGCTCGACATCTGGATGCACCGAGGCGAAAGAAAAAGATGAGGAAAGCCCGAATGCTTGGAAGGGGGCAGGAGCGACCAGCGTGGGGCCGGCTGGACGCGAACGATCACCAGTTCATTTTGCCCGGTGCGTCGGCTTCGCCAGGACTGTCCACAGCACTTGCTCCTGAGGAGGAAAATCTCGTGCAACGCACCGCGAGCCCAAGCGTGCTGGTGCATGGCGCGGCCATGGTAGTTCCGGCAGTGCACCTTGTCAACGGTCTGTTTGGAAAGGTGTGATGGCTCGATGACTTTGTCACTGTAAGCATTTCTGTGATTGTGTCGCCACATCAAGGAGACGAACCCATCGCGCACTCTGCGACGGCCGCAGCCGGGAGCGCCAGAGCCAGGCCGAGATGCTGATCCAGACCGATCGCAGCAAGCAGCGCAGGTGGGGACCGAGCGCGCGTTCCTCACCGTGCTGGACGGCATCGATGACGCAGGCGCAGATTTAGCCTTGACTAGAGATGCGGCCAGATGGCTGCCCAGCCGAGATCGTCGCCAGTCATCTTTTTGAAATGTGCACCGCCAGGGTGTCACCAGCCCTGGCGCCCGTGACGGAGATCGGACCGGTTACGGGATTGTCGTACCACCCGGTCTTCTTCATTTTCAGGAGGTACTCCGTAGTCGCGGTCTCCGGAGTCCGTGTTCGGTCGGAGCGTGCGTCCTCGCATGGGACGACGACCGTCTCTCCCGGATCGATCGTCGCCACTGGCTCGATTCTGCGATCGAAGACAACCGAAAGGTTCTCGCGTGTCACTCGTTGCATGTGCGTCGCCTACCAGATCTGTTCACGGCCCCGATATGCCTCCAGAGGTCGTTGCGAGCCATTTCCGGACTTGGCGGGGCGGACACCATCTAGCGGGTCAGCCTCCGCACGCGAGAAAAGCTGCAACTACAATCGATGCACTGGCCGGTGTAATTGGGGTACCCGCAGCATCGTCCCGACGCAGATCGCCGCTCTTCTGGGCCGCAACAACTGTATTGCAGGCCGGTCGAGCCCACGCCAACAACGACCGGACTTGGGCAACAGCTCCCACCCACGCACCTCGCCGAAGCACCGAAGCCTCCTGCCACACAAGCCGCATCCCCCGCGCTGCCATCCGTGCACGCTTGCACTGGCACGCATGCTGTTCCGACGCAGTAAGCCGATGGCCCGCAGCATTGACCACTGCCGGCTACCCCTGTTCCTCCGCAGCATTGATCGTTACAGGTGCCGTTTTCGCAAATCTGCTCGTCTCGCACGCACGTCGTACCTCCGACGCAGCTCGATCCGAACCAGCAGCATTCGCCGTTGCACATCTGCTCGGCGGGACAGCAAAGCCCGCTCTGGAACTCCCCTCCGGCATTTTCAATCGCGAAGCAGTTTTCGCAGCACTGTCCGCTGGTTCCCGGACAGCAAGGTCCGGCTCCTTCGGCGCAGCAGATTGTCTCGCTGATGCATTCCTTGTGGAACTCGAGGACGAGCGGACCGCCACCCAGCATGTTGCAACACTCGCCCTGAACGCAGACCATGTCACCCGAGCCGCAGCTGTTCCCATTCAGACCAGGGTTGTCCACACATCGACCGTCACTGGGATCACAGACTTTGCATGCCGGACAGACGACGGGATCAGAGAGGCAGCTCCCTTCGCTGCAGATTCCGGGATCGCAGGGATTCGACGAGCAGCCACGCTGCCCCTCGAACTGGGCTGTCTCCCGAACGCACCCGCCAGCGACCGCAGGATCGCAATAGAGGCGCTCGCACGGCCCTGCGAATTCCTCTCCACAGTTCCTGGGGAAGATGTTGATGCAATTGCCGGCCAGGCAGAACCCGCCAACCGTGCATTCTCCGCCGCAGCTTGTGCCATCGTCGGCGACAACGCACGTTCCCTCTGCGCTGCAGGTGCGGCAGGACGGGCATTCGTTGCAGATCCGGTTGACACCGCAATCATCGACGAAGGAGCCGCAAACGATTCCCCTCGATGCGCATGTTTGAGTCGGGAGGCACACTGGTGCGGTCGTTGTGGTCGGAGCAGGTTGCATCGTCGTGGCGGTTGGCGGAGTTGTCGTAGGAGTGCTGGTTGTTGAGGTCGTCGGGCAGGGTTCGCAGGGTTGGATCACGCCGCAGACGTCGGTGAAAGAGCCGCAACGGCCATCGCAGGTCTCGTCAGACACACAGAGGCACATTCCGGCGGGCGATCCATTACACGTCTCAGGAGCCGCGCAGTCGCCGCAATACTCGGGTTCACCGCAATTGTTGGTGAATGTCCCGCAGGTGAACCCCATGCGTTCACAGCTTGAAACCACCGTGCATCCGCAGGTATTGGGAACACCACCGCCACCGCATGTCTGGGGATACGCGCAATCCTGATCTGTGCAGCATCCGCCTACTGGGATGCACATGGCCCCGCAGCACTTCTCCTCAGTGTTGTCGCAGCAGGTCTCCCCGCAAACGTTCGTCCCATCCGGACAGCAGAGTCCACCGTTGGTGCACGTCCCGTCGCAACACCCGTCTATCGCACAGCATGTGATATCTGCGGGAGGGCAACACCCTCCCTTACAGAAGATTCTAGGGCGGGGACAGCAGGTTTCTTCGGCATAGCAGACTCCCGCACAGCATTCACCGTCGCAACAGGTGTCCTCGGGAGAGCAACAGTCGTTACCACAGACGACTGTGCCTGACGCGCAGCAATGACTGCCGCTGGCGCTGCACAACGTGGGATCGCAACAGAGATTGCCGCAACACGCCATTTCTGAAGGACAACAGATCGAGCCACAGGCCACTGTTTGCGGCGGGCAGCACAGACCATTGGTGCAGGTGCCGGTACAGCACTCTCCGCTGCAGCAGGATTGACCCGGTTGGCAGCATTGCGTTCCGCAGCCCTGTGCAGCGGGACACGCCGGCGTCGATGGGGGAGCCATCGTGGGCCGGCTCCCGATTTTGCGGGCGTCTGCTGCTCCGGCGGAAATCGACGTTGCGCTTAGCGCACCGATGAACGCCCTGATTGCTGCCCGCCGCGAGGTGGAAGAAGCCAAAGCCCGCGTGACTGCGTCGAACCGCCCACCATCCATTCACTCGCTCCGCCCGGTATTGCAGCTGGCCGCCGATGTAACGTTTCTTGTTGTTTATGAGGCACTCGCTCCATCATACCGGATCGATGATCGCAATTGCGGCGCAATCACAGAAATCTGTGCCAGACAGCGCGTCGCGGCGCTAGGTCATGGTGCCTGCACAGGAAATGGCCGGAGGCTGGTGCGATGGGCATAGATACCGTAAGAAAATACGATATTTTCGCAAGTTATGCCAGTGCCGATCGTTTGCGGGTGTTCGACATAGTCGATCGCCTGGAATCTCTTGGACTGTCGATCTGGATCGACCGCACTGGAATCACCGGCGGAGCATCCTACGGAGCTGAAATCGTCGAAGCCATCAAATCGGCCCGGGCGATCGTGCTGATGAGCTCCGATGCCTCGCTACGTTCGAAAAATGTCCGTCAGGAGATCATGCTCGGATGGCGTTACGGCACGCCGATGGTGCCCCTCCTTCTCGAACCAGTCTCAGTCCCCGACGACGTCGCATACTGGCTCGAGGGCTTTCCCTGGATTGACGCACATGGCGACGTCGATCGCTGGTTGCACGATCTCTCTCGGCGACTCACGGTGCTCGGCCTGGACATCAAGGCTTCGCAGGTCGACGCACCTGGCGATTCAGCGGAAGTATTCGGGTCGCGAACCAATCTTCCGCCAACTGAAGGCCAGCTCTTTGGCCGACATCAGTCGGTTCAGGAAATCGAATCCCTGTTGGAGCATGGCCGGTGGCTGACTCTGACGGGCGTCGGAGGCACGGGAAAGACACGTTTAGCGATCGAGGTCGCAAAGAGGCAACTTGGCGCTTACCCCGATGGCGTCTGGTTCGTCGATCTCTCTTCGATTCGTTCGCCAGACCAGATTGTGCAGACGATTGTAGACGCGCTGCCAGTCGAAACTCAGGCGGAACAGGAGCCAGTTGAGGTACTCATCGGCGCGCTTCGTGACAAGCACACCTTGCTGATCCTGGACAACGTCGAGCACGTCTCCCGAGGCGCCGCTGACGTTGCCGCACTGCAGGCCATGCTTCCTGATCTTGATATTCTGGCCACCAGTCGGACGCCGCTGCGAACCCCGCTCGAGTGGGCGTTTGAAGTACCGCAGCTATCGCTTCAGGATTTGGTGGGGAGTTTGTCCGCAGCGCAGATCGGGCAAAACCCCGCAATTGCCATGTTCGTAGAATGTGCGACACGCGCCAGACCGGACTTTACGCTGTCCGATGGGAATGCCCGGGCCGTGGCCGAAATTTGCCAGAGGCTGGAGGGTCTCCCCCTCGCCATCGAGCTGGCGGCCGCGCGGGTGCGCCTGGTACCGCCTCAGGTGCTTCTATCTCGACTCGGCAGCAGGTTGAGCCTGCTGACGCGATCCGCGGATACCTCGGGCCGCCACCGAACATTGCAGGAAACGATCGCCTGGTCGTACGACCTGCTCTCCGCCGAGCAGCAGATCCTTTTCCGGACGATGGGCGCCTTTCGCGGAGCATCGGCGCTCGAGGCGATCCAGGCGGTCGTTGGCGAAGATGGCGGACCCGACAATGTCGGGACGCTTGTCGATCACAGCCTTGTCAGGCAGTCGCCTCCCGGTCTGGAATCTGAGCCCCGCTATTCGATGTTGGAGACGATTCGCGAGTACGCGCTTCTTCTCCTCGACAAGATGGAAGAGTCTGCGGAAACACATGAACGGCATGCCCGGTACTTTGCCGCCCATTCGAGAGAGGCAGCGCAGGACATCGCTCGCTCGGCAACGAAACAGAGCTTGCTCGCCCTGCGCGCCGATGATGCCAACGTGCAAGCAGCGCTAGAGTGGTTTACCAGCACGGGAGATCATGGTGCGGCAATTGCCGTACTGACCGATCTCTATAGCTACTGGGTTCGGACCGGTCGCACCCACGACGCTTCACGAAAACTTGCCGAGTCGCTCGAACTCGCGGAAAACCTCCGGCAATCTCTGGCCGGGAGGGCAGCGTTCGACCTGGGTCGATACGCCGCAATGCACGGGGATGCCGATCTTGCCAGCAGGATGATGGAATGCGCCCAACAATCCGCGCTCGCGGCGGACGATCGAGTCCTGGCGGCGAACGTTTACTTTGAGT
>JBFWRO010000210.1:0-5781 GCA_050248865.1 Thermomicrobiales bacterium
TTCGACGACGCGTGACCCAATCGATCGATCCTTCACTGCGCACAGATGACTTCGATTATTCGCTGCCGGCGGAGCTCATCGCTCAGACGCCATTGCCGAATCGCCATGATTCACGCCTGATGGTGCTGAATCGGTCGAGCGGAGCAACCTCCCACACACGGTTTTCAGAGATCGGCGGTTTTCTCCGTGCAGGAGATGTCGTTGTTGCCAACAACACCAGGGTCTTTGGCGCTCGTTTGGCGATCAAGCGCGAGCCCTCCGGCGGTACTGGCGAAATCCTGTTGCTCCGCCAGCATGAAGACGGGTCCTGGGAAGCGCTGGCCCGACCGGCACGGCGTTTGCGAGACGGCGAGGCAGTAACTGTTCTGCCGGCACAGACCGATCTCGATCCGGTCGAGGGAGGTCTCGTGATCCAGCAGCACATTGGAGATGGAATCGTGCGCGTTCGACTGTCGGATGTTGTTGCAGCCAATCTCGACAACATTGGCAGGACGCCGCTACCGCCGTACATCAATCATCGTCTCGATGATCCAGCCAGATACCAGACGACGTACGCCACGGCATCAGGTTCGGCGGCCGCCCCTACCGCAGGTCTGCACTTCAGCGAGGAATTGATCGAGATGCTCAAACAGCAGGGGATCGTCTGGGCCGAAGTGACCCTGCATATTGGTCTCGACACATTCCGGCCGGTCACCGCTGAACGCGTTGTGGACCATCAGATTCATACGGAGTGGTGTACGGTATCTGGTCGGACGGCGGGTATCGTCGCCGCGGCCAGGCGAGAGGGTCGCCGGGTCATCGCACTGGGGACGACCGCTGCGAGAACGCTCGAGACGGCGGGGCAGCGCTGGATGTACGGGGATCCAGCAGGGTTTTCGACCGACACCTCGATCTTCATTACTCCCGGATACGAGTGGCAGGTAGTGGATGGGATGATTACGAATTTTCATTTGCCGCGGTCGACACTGCTGATGATGATCAGCGCATTTGCCGGTCGAGAACGTGTTCTGGCCGCCTATCGGGAGGCCATCGAGCACCGATACCGTTTTTTTTCGTTTGGTGATGGGATGTTGATTCTTTAGGAGCGTCAGCGGTCATTGTCTGGAGGCGGCACATTGGAGAAATCACGGGAAGACGGGTGGAAACTCGTCTGCGAGTTCATCAAGAGCGAGAGTCTGCGGAAACACTGCCTTGCTGTGGAAACGGCCATGCGGGCCTACGCGGAGAAGTCCGGCGAAGATCCCGAGTATTGGGGTCTGGCAGGACTGATTCACGACTTTGATTACGAAATTCATCCCACCCTCGATCAGCATCCGCAAGAGGGCGCGCCGATACTTCGGGAGCGCGGGTTTCCCGAGGAATTGATTCAGGACGCGCTCAGTCACGCCGATCATCTCGCCTTGCCGAGAGACACGCCGATTCGCAAAACGATCTTCGCCGTGGATGAGCTGACCGGGTTTATCAGCGCCGTCGCCCTGGTCCGACCATCGAAAGCGGTCGCCGACGTCACTCCGGCGTCTGTCCGCAAAAAGATGAAAGACAAGGCGTTTGCCCGGGCGGTCGATCGACAGGCCATGCTGGAGGGCGCTGAAATGCTTGGCATTGCATTCGACGAACACGTTGGTTTTGTCATCGAGGCGATGGCAGCAAATGCCGATGCGCTCGGTCTCGCAGGCGTCACCGTTCATGAATAGCCGATACTTATCCTTGACGCTGGCGCTCACGGCACTGCTGGTGCTGAGCGCCTGCGCAACGGGCTCGGACGACTCTCCCGACCCGACTGCGACGACGACGACCGTCGAGAGTTCCCAACTGCGTGAAGAATTTGGTGAGTGCTGGTCAGAAGACCCGCTCGAAACGGAAGGAACCGAGGAAATGTCAGGTCTCCAGTGGAGCAGCCCGCCGGAAATGCAGATCGATCCGGCAGCTACCTATACGGCCACGCTGAACACATCGAAGGGGTCATTTACGGCGGAGCTCCTGCCCGGAGACGCGCCAATTACGGTGAACAATTTCGTCTGCCTGGCCAACGCCGGGTATTTCAATGGCACTCCGTTTCACCGGATCATCGACGGATTCGTGATTCAGGGTGGAGACCCGACTGGCACTGGCTCTGGGGGACCGGGGTATCGCTTCGAGGATGAGCCCGTGACACGTGAATATGTCGCTGGCACCCTGGCGATGGCCAATGCAGGACCGAATACGAACGGCAGCCAGTTCTTTGTCGTGCTTGCCGACCTGCAAGGACGCCTGCCGAAGAATTACACCATCTTCGGTCAGGTGACTGAGGGTCTCGATGTGGTGGACGCGCTGGGCAAGACACCGACGACGACGAATGCGCGCGGCGAGAAATCAGTGCCCACAGAGCCCGTGACGCTCGAAAGCGTGACGATTACCGAGACGCCTGCGAGCTAGCAATATCCGCCTGTCGATAACATTCAAAAGCCCGTCGCGATGCCGCGACGGGCTTTTCCGTGCTCATGGTCCGGGACTACGCGGCGCGGAGGAGGGCGCAGATCTCTTCGTACTGATGCAGGAGCTCGATCCAGAATCGCTCCCAGTTGCTGACATCCTGGCCCGCTTCCAGCGCCTCTTCGATGCGAAGGTATCCTTCACTAAGCCTGTGTTGCAGCGTTGCACGCTGTTCATCGAGCGTCTGGTAGGTGATGACATCTCCCATGGTTCGATTCCCTTGCGTCGTCGCGAATCGCAATCTTCCCGCGTCAGGTTCTTGTCATCAGGCTGCTCGCCAATCAGCACGTTCCTGAAGCATCCTGATCAACGCTGCGGCTTCGTTCCTGTCGAGCTGATCCAGACTTCGTCCGGGGTAGCTGTGCTCGACGATGCGATCAAGTGATTCGGCTCCGATGCCAGCTGACCGTGCCAGAGCCAGGAGAAATTTGCGTTGCCGGTGGGTGATTGGTTGACGAAAAGGAATCGGGTCACCTTCCGTAGACCGAGGATGGCCGCCTTCGCGCGTCTGGAGAACTGAACTTGTCGCTGGTCGGTCTCCAGCCAGTCGACGCGTCTGGTCGAGCACTGATTCCGAATTCGTCCTCGTCTTGGCATCGATCCACGACGTGATCGTCACTGGAGAACCGGCAACTGGCTCAAATCCATTGGAATCATCGACGGAAAGCTGCATTCGGAGTTGGTGAGTGATGCGGGAATAACTCATGTCGACAGTCCTCATCCGGCGTCCACAGCGAACGCATGTTCTATGTTTTATGGTAGCGACGATCACGAGTTCTGTCAAGATGTCCGAACAGTTTTTGACGGAGTAACGTCCTCAGAATCCGCAGGGCACCATGCTATAATCGGCGGACTTTTGGCCACATGATTGTGAAAAGAGGAACAATGTGAAGGTCGTCTGCCTCCAGGAAAATCTGCAGCACGCGCTGGCGCAAGTCTCGCGGGCGGTGGCGACCCGAACATCCCTTCCGGCCCTCAGCAATGTGCTGATCTCGACCGATGACGGGCGGGTGCGGATCGCCGCGTCGGACTTTAGTATCGCCATTACGACCTGGGTGGGAGGGGCGGTCGAAGAAGAGGGAAAAGTTGCGGTCGATGCGCGGCTACTCGCCGACTTCGTCTCCACGCTGCCGAACGATCAGGTGACGTTGAGCAGCGAGCCGGGTAAGTTTCGTCTCGACGTCCAGTCGGGTCGCGATCATGCAGAAATCAACGGAATCGATCCCGACGACTTCCCGGTTATCCCAACCGTCGGTGACGAGGCACAGACGACCACCGTCGACGCGGCGGAACTGCGAGAGATGATCGCCCAGGTGGAGTTCGCGGCCGCGTCGGATGAGAGCAGACCGGTGCTTGCCGGTGTGTTGCTGCGACTTGACGGTGACGCTGTTACTCTCGCCGCCGCGGACGGATTCAGGCTCGCGGTTCGAGAGGGTCGGCTGAACGAGCTTTTTACGCCAAGTCTCGATGTTATCGCGCCAGCGAAGGCTATGCGCGAACTTGGACGACTCCTGGGTGAGGCCACCGAGCCCGCGACGCTTTATGTGACCCCTATTCAGGGGCAGCTGATTGCACGCTTCGGGACCATCGAGTTTCTCTCCCGTCTCATCGAGGGTTCGTTCCCGGACTTCCGGCAGATCGTGCCAAGGGACTTTTCCACACGTGTCGACCTTGGCCGCGATGCGCTTCTGACGGCCGTGAAGCGATCGAGTTACTTCGCGCGAGACAACAACGACGCCATTCGCATTTCGATTCGCCCGGGCGAGGATGAGCTGACGCCAGGCCTGGTCGAGGTATCGGCGAACGCTGCAGAGCGCGGAAATAGTCAGAGCTTTGTCGATGCCTCGATCAGCGGTTCAGAAATGCAAGTGGCATTCAACGCGCGGTATCTCAATGACGTCCTGAACGTGATCAAAGGCGGGCAAGCAACGCTGGGCCTCAACGGCGCGAATCAGGCCGGGGTTATTCAGCAAACGGGTGACGACGCGTACACCCATGTGATCATGCCGATGGTCATCGGCTCGACGTAGCGCTCCTTCGGCGTCGCGAAAGCATCAATCGCATGCATTTAGGTTCCCTGGCACTGACCGAGTTTCGGTCGGTACGCTCATTGGTGCTGGAAATACCTGAGGGAGGATTCGGTCTTATCGGGGCGAATGCCGCCGGCAAGTCGACGATTTTTGAAGCGATCGTCATGCTGGCTACCACTCGTTCGACGCGGGCCGGAAGCGAACGCGAGCTCATCAACTGGAGCAGTGGCGAGGACTTGATGGTGCCTCCTTATGCACGCATCGAAGGGACTCTCTCGACACGACGGGGCACACACAGCGTAAGCATCGGGCTGCAGGCCGAGCAATTGCGCGCTCATCGCGTTCGCAAGGTGATCACGCTCGATGACAAGCGCACGACAGCCCGAAGGGCTGTTGGCGTCCTGAAGTGCGTGATGTTCGAACCTGCGGACATCGATCTGGTCTCCGGTTCGCCCGGCCAGCGCCGCCGATTTCTGGACGTCCTTCTCTCACAGATCGATCCCGCGTATCTTTCGTCGCTTTCCCGCTACAACAGAATCGTCGAACAGCGAAACAGCCTGATCAAGAGCCTCGTGCGAGAGGGTCAGTCCTGGAGCTCTCCCGGCGTCCGCACTCAACTCGACTACTGGGACGAAGAGCTTGTGGCCCACGGCTCGCGGATCGCATTCAGCCGTTTACAAGCTGTGGATCATCTCGATGTTTTCGCCCGCGACAGGCTCGCTTCATTCACGGGCAGCAGCGATATGATCACGAGATACCAGCCAGCGACAGGGTCTGACGACCATCAGCGATCGCGGGCAGACAGACTCCTCAGCGCAGGCACACGCAGCGAACAGGAGGTGGCTTTCGAGCTTGCTGAGTTGCTGAAGCAACTGAGAAACATCGAGTTTCGGCGCGGCATGACGCTCATCGGGCCTCATCGAGATGACCTTAACGTCACTGTCGGCAGCATCGATGTTGGGACATTTGGATCTCGCGGTCAACAGCGGTTGGCGGCAATTGCCCTGAAGCTGGCCGAAGCGGACCTCATGAACAGACATGCCGGTGAGCAAACAGTGGTTCTGCTGGATGATGTCTATTCCGAACTCGACCGGTACCATCGCCAGCTGCTCAGCCAGGCAATCGGCGATCTGGGCGCTCAGGTGATCGTCAGTGCGACGGATCGTGAGACCTTGGGTGACACCGGTTTGGCACATCTTCCGGTGGCGACTATGTCCTCAGGATCGCTGACGTGGACGGACAGCGGAGAGCAACGACCGGCAGGCGTCCCTTGACGCCT
>JBFWRO010000211.1:0-5754 GCA_050248865.1 Thermomicrobiales bacterium
GCTGAGGAGTCCTGGACTCGTCTGTGTGACTTGATCGTCAGAATTCGCAATGCGCGCACAGAATCGGGTGTCGAGGCCGGCAAATGGCTCCCTGCGCGTATTCACGCCGGCGAATCCGTCGCCGCGTACCACTCGGTTTCACGTGAGATTTCTGCGCTGGCCCGGCTCGATCCAGATGCGCTGACGATTTCCAGTGATGCCCCGGAACCGGCAGATGGTGATCTCGTCGTTGTTGGCGAGGATATTGTCGCCATCTTGCCAATGGCCGGCATTGTCGATATCGAGGAGGAGCGTGAACGGCTGAAGCGCGACCTTGACGCCGCTCAGCTCGAAAGATCTCGTGCCGAGGGCCAACTCAGCAACAGCAATTTTGTCGACCGAGCGCCAGCACAAGTTGTTCAGGTCCAAAGGGACCGGCTGGCCTCGGCCGAAGAGAAGATAGGGGTGCTTACCGCCAGGCTGGCCGAGCTTGCGGCGCGCTAAACGTTTGGGACACGAGTTCTTCTCCCGTCCGACTGAGCTTGTGGCGCTGGATCTGCTTGGTTGCACGCTAGTATCACTTGAATCCGGCCAGCGTCTGTCTGGGCGTATCGTCGAAACTGAAGCTTATCTGGATGAGAGTGATCTCGCGTCCCATGCTGCAATCTACCAGCGAGGGAGAGTCTCCCTGAGCCGGGAACCCGGCACGATCTACATGTATCGCGCCTACGGTATCCACATGATGTTCAACATCGTTGCTCGTGACGTAAGACCGCATGGGGCCGTGCTCGTTCGGGCAGTCGAACCGATCGACGGAATCAGCGTTATGCAGGACCGCCGCCAGAAACGTCACGTTCGGGACCTTGCGTCCGGTCCGGGCAAGCTTTGCCAGGCTTTTGGGTTTTCGCTGGAAGATCACCTCCGTGATATTACAAGCGACGGTTCGCTGTACATCGAGCGTGGCCGTTCCGTCGACCGGGTACGGGTTGGTCCCCGGGTAGGGATCACGCGATCGGTGGACATGCACCTCCGATTTTTCGATGTTGATAGCCCTTGTGTATCGGCTCATCGTCGCGGTATAGACTGGCAGGCGTCACGGCCATTGGACGCTGCGGACCAGCCGAAGAGAAGCACACCGGGAAACGATGGAGATTCGCCAACTCGATGATCAAACGATAGGGAAGATCGCCGCAGGCGAGGTGATCGAGCGACCCGCATCAGTCGTCAAAGAGCTCCTGGAGAATGCGCTGGACGCCGGGGCCTCCCGGATCAATGTCTCGATCGAAGGAGGCGGAACCACACGCATCGAGGTCGTGGACAATGGCCATGGCATGTCTGCCGACCAATTGTCTCTGGCCCTTCGTCGCCACGCCACCTCCAAGTTGTCCAGCTTCGAAGACCTCGACCGCTTGCGCACGCTGGGATTCCGGGGAGAAGCTTTGCCCAGCATCGCCGCGGTTTCGCATCTGGCCATTCGCAGCCGGCCGCAGGGGACCGAGAACGGTTCCCAGGCGACCGTGGCGTTCGGGGAAGTGCGCCCGGTTGTCTCCGTCGCGTCCGCCGAAGGAACATCGGTATCCATTGCTGATCTCTTCGAGAATGTTCCTGCGCGCCGCAAATTCCTGCGAAAGCCTTCGACAGAAAAAGCAGCAGCCCAGCGAGCAGTCGAAGCGTATGCGCTTGCAAATCCAGCGGTGGCGTTCTCGCTCGAGGTAGACCAACGCAAAGTCTTCAGTACTCAGGGTGATGGCGATCACATTGGTGCAGCCTTCAGTATCTTCGGTTCCGACGTAGGTAATGCCGCAGTTCTGCTATCAGACCTCGATGGCTCGACGGCTGTTCCGGGGGTGCGGACGTGTGGATGGATATGTGGGCCTTCGGTCAACCGAGCGACCCGCCAGGGGATCATCCTCTTCGTCAATGGCAGATGGATTCAGAACCGGCCACTGACCTATGCGCTCGAAGAGGCATATCACACGTTGCTCATGATTGGGCGTCATCCCGTAGCAATGATCGCGATCGAACTCGATCCCAGCGAAGTCGATGTCAACGTCCATCCGACCAAGGCCGAAGTCAAATTTGCTGACGAGCGCGCTGTTGCCAGGGCAGTGGCTCGCAGCGTGCACGCCACGCTTTCGGCGATGCCGCAGCCCGGAGTGCCTCGTATTGCTTTTGACGATCATGGTCTGCTGCGATTTCAACCACAACCAGCCATGGCAGGTATGAGCGAATCAGCACAGTTCATGGCGCCAGCCCATCGTGGTGAATCAGCGGGAAGCGACTATCCGGTACAGATCATTCATCGAGAGCTCCCGGTGCTTCGAGTCCTGGGGCAGATCGGCAGTACCTACATCATCGCCGAGGGTCCCGAGGGTCTATATCTCATCGACCAGCACGCTGCGCACGAGCGGGTGCTCTACGAACGCTTCCAGGCCCGTCTGGTCGCCGATCAGATAGAGCGACAGCCAATGCTCGATCCAGTAGTGATCGACCTGACTCCGGAAGAAGCGGCAATCGCCGCAAAATCGATGGAGGAGCTGACCAGGCTGGGCTTTGATATCGAGCCATTTGGCGATCACTCAGTTGTCGTGCGGAGTGTTCCGCTCACGCTGGTAGGGTCTGACATTCCTGAACGACTGCGCCTCATTCTCGATGAGCTTGCCGAAGGCGGGGTGGGAACGTCCTGGCTGGATTCGGTGGCCATCAGTGTCGCCTGCCACACATCAATTCGAGCGGGTCAATCACTGGCCCTTGCCGAGATGCGCGAGCTCGTTCAACAGCTGGAACAGACTCAGCAGCCCCGCGCGTGTGGCCACGGACGCCCCACGATGTTGCAACTGACTCAGAACGAGCTGGAGAAGCTTTTCAGCCGGAAATAGTTCTTCTAGCGAACTGCCCGGATTCGCGCTTCCGGCTCCGGATAGTCGTCGAGTTTGATCCAGCCATGCTTGAGCGCGTAAATGACAGCCTGGGTGCGATCGTTCACAGCCAGCTTGCGCAGAATGGAGGTGATATGGTTTTTCACCGTCTGGTCCGATATGCCGAGATTGAAAGCGATCTCTTTGTTGCTGTTGCCCTGCGCGACCCGGTCGAGAATTTCGATTTCACGCGGCGTCAGCGGCGAGAAAACTCCATCGGCTGACTCGTCCATCACGGCGAGCTCCCGGAACTGGTTGAGAACGCGTGAAGCGACGTGAGGACGGGAGAGCACGCTGTCGTTGATCACATAGTGGCCCGATGCAACGGCCCGAATCATCTCGGCAAGGTCGGCTGCTGCGATCTGTTTTGGAGCATAGGCCGCCGCGCCAGCCCGGATGGCCTGAAAGAGCTGTTCGTCCTCCGCAAACTCCGTCAGGACCAGAATCGCGGTTTGGGGAAACCGGCGCCGCAGTTGCCTCGTCAGCTCGATCCCCGATTCGGCTCCAAGGGCTGCATCGAGAACGATGACATCGACCATTGCGGAGTCGACCACATCGAATGCTTCTGAGGAAGTGCCGGCCTCGGCCACGATGAGCAAATCTGGCTCCGAGGCAAACGCGGCGGCGATGCCTTTGCGGAAGATAGGGTGGTCATCGATAATCGCCAGTCGAACGCGCAAGATACATGACCCCAACGTGACACATACATCCCAGCGAGCAAGTGTACGTACAGTGTCGATTGATTGCAACGAAGCTAATCGTAGAGGCCTCGCAGATCGTTGAGCTTCACGGTTAGCACGTCGCGTAGATTGGTAATCGTGTCCGCGATCGGGCTGACCTTGCTTTTTTCCCCGAAAGTCCACCTCACCGGGATAACCCTGATCGCATACCGTCGCCGTCTGGCGATGACGAGTAGCTCGACATCGAACGCCGTCACCCGTGGACCTCGTGTCTCACGTTGTTCGGGAGGATAGAGCCTCGACGCTGTGAAGAGATCTGTGGCCGCCTGACGGGTGAACATTTTGAACCCGCATTGCGTATCCTGAATCCCTGGTAGGAGGAGCAGCCGGACCAGGCCGTTGAACACCCGGCCCATGACGTGCCGTAGTGCCGGTTCACCAAAACGACGGGCGCCCTGACCTTCCCTAGAACCGATAACCACGTCGAAGCCATCTGCGATCGCCTCGCGAAATGGCCCGATGAACGAAATTGGTGTGGCGAGATCGGCATCGGTGAAAACGATCAAGTCACCTTTGGCCGCGTTCACTCCGCTTCTGACCGCTGCGGCCTTGCCAGCATGGGGGATGTCGATCAACCGGACCTCCGGATGACAAGTCTGCCAACGCCGGACTTTGTCGGAGGTATCATCCGTGCTGCCATCGTCGACGATCAGCAGCTCTGCGTCGTAGGACTGGGCACCCAGGTATTGGAGAACGGCCTCGATCGATTGATCGATACGTTCTGCCTCGTTATAGGTAGGGATGACAATCGATTGCGATGGTTCCCGGCTGGCGGAAATTCTGGAGTCAAACGTCACGCCTGTCTGGACCCTCGCCGATTCTCGAGATCAAATCGCTCAACCGGACGGAAATCGTAGCATCGCCTGGCAGTCCATACCATTGTGATCAAAGCCGTCCAGGGGCGGAAAGCTGGCTGCGCTGACGGAACGATGCCCGTCGGCTAGAATGCGGCCACCTTGCAGGTGGCCAGTAACCGCGAAACCACATCGCCAGGCGGCTGAAAATCTTTGGCCGGGATTGAACTCGTAATGATCGATAGAGAGCGTCATGCTGGAACTCGGTTCTCATCTTTCCGTTTCGGGCGGCGTCGACAAAGCCGTCGATCGTTCGTTGCCGCTCGACCTGACGTCCTTGCAGATTTTCACCAAGAATGCCAATCAATGGGCTGCCAAACCTCTCGACCCGGAGGTCGTCGAGCGCTTTCGCCAGAAGGTGGACGCTTCACCGCTGAAGCAGGTCGTCTCGCATGACTCCTACCTGATAAATATCGCGACGCCGGATGACGATATGTGGGAAAAATCGATCGCTGCGCTTCGCATCGAGCTCGATCGCTGTGACCTTCTGGGTATCCCGTTTCTGGTTTCGCACCCCGGCGCACATATGGGGAGCGGCGTCGAGGCAGGCGTTGCCCGTGTGGCCGCTGCCGTCAACCGCATTCATACCGACCTCCCCGACGGCAAGGCGTCGCTGACTATAGAGACGACTGCAGGTCAGGGAAGCACGCTGGGCAGGGCGTTCGAAGAGATCGCTGCAATGATCGACCTGATCGATGACAAAAGCCGGGTCAGCGTCTGCCTTGATACCTGTCACATCTTTGCCGCGGGATATGACATCCGGACACCGCAATCCTATGTTGAAACAATTCAGACGCTGGATCAGACCATCAGACTTTCGTACCTCAAGGTCATCCATCTCAATGACTCACTCAAGCCGTTCGCCAGCAACCGGGATCGCCACGCCCACATCGGCGAGGGTGAGCTTGGGCTCGAACCATTCCGCTTCATCATGAACGATCCGCTCCTCGAAGGACTCCCCGGCATTCTGGAAACGCCAAAAGGTGATACGGACGAGGAGGATCTCAAAAACCTGGCGACTCTGCGATCGCTCGTTGAGGTGAAGGCGGAGAAAATCTAAACGACGCGCTGACTTTCCAGCCTGTTTACGACAAGAAGCCGCATTTCTGTCATATCCTCGATCGCATAGCGCAGACCCTCTCGGCTCAACCCAGAGTCCTTGACCCCTCCATAAGGCATATGGTCGATGCGGTACGTTGGGATGTCGTTGAGAATCACGCCTCCGGCTTCGATATGCTCGAACGCATAAAGCGCTTTCTCGAG
>JBFWRO010000212.1:0-5748 GCA_050248865.1 Thermomicrobiales bacterium
AACGGGAAATTGATGTTCTGACGCAGGTTACGCCAGGGAAGGAGGTTTGCATCCTGAAAGATCATGCCGAGCTCAGGGCGTGGACCTGTCACCGGCGTTCCATTCAGAACGATGTGCCCTTTGGTCAGATCATGCAGGCCGGACATCGCCCAGAGCAGGGTGCTCTTGCCGCACCCGGAGGGTCCGACGATGGCGATGAACTCGCCCTTCCTGATCTGGAAATTGATGTCTTCCAGCGCATGGACATGTCCGGTGTTGGTCTTGTAATACTTCGTAGCATGGTCGATCGACATCGCAAGCGCATCGCTTCGTCGATCGGAGGCTGCACGTTCAGTTACGAGTTGCGCCACTCCTGGCCCTCCAGTTCCCTGTCTTGCCATTCCGGGCGAACAGGTTCGTTCCGTTTTTCGCCCTAGGCCTCCCGGATGGTACGGAGAACTGGCGATTCTTCCAGCGCCAGACGACCTTTACCCGGCGCCAACATTGGGCGACAATGGCCAAGATTCTATGAGGGTAGTGAAAGTGTGTCAACATCAACGAGTGACCGGCTACCGCGCTGCTGACTGACGTTTCCACACCCCGAACCCAAAATGCGAGATAAAGAATCGAGCGGAGCCCACCGTGCGGAAATCTTCAAGCCCCAAACGATCATCGCCGGCCAGAACGCTTTCCGGAACGCTGGCGACGCTGATGACAGCTCTCGCTGACAGGCTGGTGTACGCGAACGTGCTGGGTTCTCAGGGGGCACTGCTACGATCAATGATCCTGCCGCTGCCGCGTCTGCTGGCGAAGGTTTTTCGCTGGTGGTCACGTAGTTACCTCGGTCAGCGACTTGGCCTGGACTGGTCACGCCAGACCTATCGCGCCGGACATGACAAGACCTATGCGCCTGCGGATGTTGGCGATTCCTGGCCGCAGTTTCGTCATGGAAGCGTGGTGATGACAACGCCAAAGAACCGCCAGCCTGCTCGCCGGCGCCGCTCCTGAGATCAGCTTCTGGAGAGCGGCTCGATCGCCAGGTCACGTTCAGACTGCGTCTCCGCGATCCATCGTTTGAGAACGCTGTTGAGCGTCGCGGCCCCGACGATTTCTTCTTCACCAGCCGAGAATTCAGCCGGGTGGAGCAGGAACGGTCGCTGTTGCGGGCCGCCGAGGCCGCCATGATTGCCAACAAGTTCTTCGAAGGCGGCAACTTCATCCTGATCTTCCCAGTAGGTGCTGACCACCAGAATGTCCGGCGCGGATGGGAAAGAGTTGGTGCGCCTCAGGTGCTGAGCGGCCCGAGAGCCGTAGACGGTGAGGGGGTTCTCGCCTTCCACCGTGTCGGTGTCGAGAAAATATGTGCCGGACTTGCCGAGCACAATGCCACCTTCTTTTTCGTCATCGACCATCACGAATCCGACGCCAGGATGACCGACCAGCGTCGAAATCATCAGCGGGTACTCATTGACGATCTGTTGGAGGGTCATCCGTTCCGGCCAGTCGACAAACGAGATCAGTCCGAGATTGCCGGAGGCGAGCACGGAAACGTCGAATCCGGGCGGTCCCTGTGCATCGGGATCGGGTTCCGACACCCGCCGTCTCTGCTGGTTCTCGATCAGGCGAGCAAGTGTTCGCGAGGACCGGGGGTGGGATTCTTCATTCTCCAGCACCATGGCGCGCAGATGCGCGATCGATTCAGTGGAATCGAGGATCGCGGAAATACCTGAGCCGCCCGGCGCAGCCGAGGTGACCACATCTCCCAGCGTCTCCCCGAAGCGCTGGCTGAAGGTGGACCCCTGACTCTGGCCGTGATCGGAGAGGATCACAAATCGCATTTGCCGGTTGCCCGTTGTGGCGACGCGCTCAAGGTGATCGAGCATCGCATCGATCTTCCGTAGTACCCGAAAGGTGTACTCGCGATCGATGCCTGTGTGATGCGCGACTTCATCGTAGGCGAATATGGTGTAGTACGCCGAAGGAACTCCCCGGTAGATGTCGGCGATGCACATGAACCGGGTCAGCTCCAGGAGGGCGGCCGTCGTTCCGGCCCGCACGAACGCGTAGGTCCAGGCGCGGGGAATGCGGGGCTGCACATTCCGGCGGTTCTGCTGAAACTCTTCCCACCATTCCCGCAGTACTTCCTGCACGAACAGTGAGATAAGCCGGCCGAGCGTATAGGGATTGGCAAACAGAGCCCAGTAGGCGATCTGCCCGTCGGTGGACCGAAGCCGGCTGAACGTGCCCACACAGTCAGACGCTCCGCCGGAAAAGACATTGAAGCGACTCGACCCGTTTGGTGCGAGGAGGCCCCGGTCCGAGGCCAGGAGCGACTCGAGATACTGTGCCGTTCGCATGCTGCTGGAGACCATCATCTTTTGTTCACGCTTGTCCCACCAGCGAAAGGCCGGAATGTTTTCATTGTTGCCGAGGAGAATTCCGGCCTGGCTGGCTGACGTCTGGCTGGAAAGGTCGGGTTCCCACTCGTGCAGCACGTGCGAACCCGACTCGACCCACCGCTTCATAGTAGGCGCATAGCCAAGGGCAATGGCCTTCTCGAGCACTGGTCTGGCCAGCCCATCGATTTCAAGAAACAGAAAGCCCGGAGATTCGAATGCATCGTCAGCGAGGTACCGCGTACGCAGCGGACGGGTGACCATGCGGTCGTAGAACTCTCTGTCGTCCAGCGAAAACACCGCGGAGAGAGAGGTCATGACGACCGTCATGCCCAGTGAGATCCAGATTGCTGTTTCGAAACCCCGCACGTGGAACGTGCTTACGCCGAGAAGATCGTCGACGTTGCTGACAGCGAGGATGATCGATCCCGATGTGGCGAAGATCGCAAGCGGAAAGATGACTGCCGGCAGCCACGAGGAAAATCGGTAGATAAGAGGCCAGGCGACGGCCTGACCGACGGCAATGGAGAGTGAGGCGAGAATGATCCCTGCCGCTCCGTCGATGACGAAATCATCGAGGAGAGAGGCAATGACCGCGAGTGCGATTGCGCCGAAAAGCGTGGCAATGACCAGCCATTTTGCTTGCCGCAGTGACCACTTCAGTTTTCCCGTGAGCCCGCTCATTCACGCCGTCCACAGATTGGACACCGAGGACCTTCAACTCCGCGAGAAGGAGGCTTACGCACTGGGAGTGTAGTAGTTCGCGTATTGCCTGGTCGCTTCCTGAAGCAACACTTCGGCGGTCATGCCCGCACGATCGAAGCGGGCGGGATCGAGCAGCGAGAGATCAAATGGCGGCTCCCCTGCCACGATCCACTCCGCAATGCACCGACCTACAGCGGACGACAGGGAGAAACCACTTCCATTGCACCCTGTCGTCACCCAGAATCCCCTGAGAGAAGGCACCGGGCCGGCAATGAGCCGTCCATCGGCGGTCATGGAAGAGAGCCCTCCACGGTCCTCCTGCGACGTATGGTTGGTCAAAGCTGGAATCGATGGCAGCAATGATGTGGCAAATCGCTCGGAAAGCTCAGGATCGTATCCAATCATGTCGGTCGTGAATCCCGCGGGCAGGTGCACAGGATACGGGACCGGGTCGGATTCGAAGCCGCCAAACATGAGCCCTCCGCGGGCCGGCCGGGCATAGGCGGAGGCGTCGGTGATTCGGACGATCGGCATGTTGGCGGTTATGCCGTCGATCGGGCTGGTGATGCGCAACTGATGGCGCATTGGCAAAATCGGAATGTCGACGCCCGCCATCTGGCCGACCGTCCGCGCCCAGACTCCGGCGGCATCCACCACGAGAGGGGTCGATATCCTGCCGACTGCGGTCTCGACGCCGCTCACGACGTTTCCCTGCACGACGATCCCCGTTACCGGCGTGTGCCCGTGCACCTGCAAGCCGAGAGCCGCGCCGGCTTGCCAGTAGACGATCAGCATCGAGCGAGGTTCTTCGATGTACAGATCGTCCTCGATATGATGGACCGACACGATTTCCCTGGCGTCGAGGTAGCCGCAGAGTCGCTCGGCCTCGGTGGCGTCGATTCGCTCGATGGCAACTCCCCATCCGGTAGCATCCTCGACCTCCGCAGCGACCATCCCGGCGTGGGCCGGGGTTCGGGCAATGAAGAGACTGCCGACTGGCTTGTGAGGAATGGGTATCCCGGTTTCATGCTCGAAACCGGTGACGATTTGACGAGAAAGGAGCGCGAGGCGCGTCTTGGTCTCAGACGCCTGGATCATCTTGAACAGCCCGGCGGCCCTGGGAGACACCTGTGTGCCCGGCTCGAACTGATCGAGCAGCACCACACTCCCCGCCCCAAGCCGGACAAGCTGATAAGCGACGCTAAAACCAAAGGCTCCTGCGCCAATGACCACAGCATCGGCCTGCGTCGGAAGCACCGTAGTGGCGCTCGGCAACGCGGACATTTCAGTCTCCCTGCAGAAGCTGGTTGATGAAATAGGAACCCGCGGTCAACCCGCCATCGATCGGCAACGTCACGCCAGTAATCCAGGACGCATCGTCCGAGCAGAGAAAGAGGGCGGCAGGGACGACATCGGAAACTTCTCCAACACGTCCAAGGGGATAGACCCGGGCCAGCTTGTCGAAAACCTGCGGCTCTTTCTCGACCCGCTCCCCCCAGATCGGTGTGCGGATCGTTCCTGGTGCGATGCAGTTTGCCCGAATGCCTTTCGGGCCGTAATGAATCGCCAGATTCTGGGTGAGGTTGATCATTCCGGCCTTCGCGGCGCTATAGGCCGATTCACCCAGTCCCATTAGCCCGTTGACCGAGCCAACATTGAGAATGACACCCGATCCCCGCTCGATCATTCCCGGGAGAACCTCCCGAGAGCAGAGATAAATGCCCTTGAGCACCACGTCCAGATTACGGTCCCACGCCGCTTCATCGAAGTCGAGGATCGTATCACCCACCGACAGACCGGCGTTATTGACGAGGATATCGATTTTGCCAAAGCGATCGACTGCCGCAGCGATCGCCGATCCGACCGAAGCGGCGTCCGCAACATCAATGGAGACGCCGAGCGATTGCCCGCCGGCAGCCTCGATTCCGCGCGCAACCTCCTCCGTCTTCGCCAGGGTCAGGCCAGCCGCAATGACGCGGGCGCCTTCGGCAGCCATGGCTTCGCCAATGCCTCTGCCGATCCCTGATCCGCCGCCGGTGATGAATGCAACCTTGCCTTCGAATCGCGAGCTCATCGTTCTCATTTCCTTGCGCTGGATTTCACCCAGCGATGTTCACGAGCAGTGAATTTATGCTCATTCTTGCATATCGTTGTGCGGCTCCCAGCCCGGTGCGGCAGTTCGACGGATCACGCTCGAAGCGCTCCGTCCTGCAAGCCTTTCATAAACCAGTGCTGGGCGACAGCAAACGCACCGAGCGCCGGGAGAATCGCGATGACCAGCAGGGCCGCGGAGCCAGGACCAACTCCAACCCCCTGGCCGAGCAGCACCGCCAGGGTCCAATTATCCCGGCTGTTGACAAGTGTGGCCGCCAGCAGGTATTCGCCCCATGCCAGATTGAACGAGAGAATCATGACCACCACGATCCCGTTGCGGACCAAGGGGAGCAGGACGCCCGCCAAAATGCGCAGCGATCCGGCGCCGTCGATTCTGGCCGCATCGAAGATTTCTTTGGGGACCGACTGGAAGACGCCACGCATGACAAAGATGCTGATGGCAACCATCATCGCCGTGTATGGGAAAAAGAGCGTCCATGGCCGGTCGATGAATCCGAGACGGTACTGAATCTGAAAGAGCCCGGTAAGTGCGGTTACCTGTGTGGGGAAAAAC
>JBFWRO010000213.1:0-5737 GCA_050248865.1 Thermomicrobiales bacterium
GCCATCGAAAAGCGGCCCAGGGTGACAATGACGGTGGGATCGATCGCGTCGATCTGCCGCTGCAAGTAGCCGCTGCAGGCGGCCAGTTCGTCGGGCAGAGGATCACGATTGCCGGGCGGCCGGCACTTCACGACGTTCGTGATAAATACTTCCTCACGCTCGAGTCCGGCCCGTTCGATCAACTCCGTCAGGAACTTGCCCGAAGCTCCGACGAAGGGACGCCCTTGCTGGTCCTCGTTCAATCCCGGACCCTCGCCGATGAACATGATCGGCGCCCGTTCTGGCCCTTCACCAGGCACGGCGTGAGTGCGTGTGCGGGCCAGCTCGCACAAGGTGCAGACTCGGACTTCAGCAGCTATGTTCTCGAGCATGGCGTCTCCAGCGGGGGCGCTTGCCTCAGTGGCGAGCATGGCGGTTCGCGAGGATCGAGTATACCGAAGTGAACCGGCGTGAGTTGTTCAGACGTGCTCAAGCCCGCCAGGGCCGGCAATCGAGATACCCACGTCAGCGTGAGCGGCCGAGAGGATGTGACCTTGCGCCCGGGGAATCTCGTCGACCGCCCGGACATCGAGAACGATGTCTTCCTCCACAACGGGCGGGGACCAGGAGATGAATTCATCGTAGGTGGTGTCGAGTGCGCGTCTCGCGATTTCATCCCAGTTCCAGGCGCGATCCTCGGGCTCCGAAACAATGCAGGGACGCCCTTCATTCTGCTCGAGCCAGCGAACGATCACCGCGGTATCGTCGATTGTGGTGCGATCGACGACCGGGTCGCCATGTTCCCGCAAGCGGTCGTACGACCGCGCCAGTGATGCGGCCAGACCAGCAGGGTCGGCATCGGTGCTCGATGTATGCATCGCCCAAATGCGGCCGGCGGCGACAATTGCCACCCGCGCCGCCCGGTCGTCAAATGACGGGAGGATCACCGCCAGATGACGGCGGAACGCCTCACTCGTGCGCCGGCGTCCCGCAGTCGCTATGGATTGCAGGGTGCTGATCGCATTGCGAAGGTGCCGGGCCTTTTCAAAATCCTGTCTCTCCGCGGAATCTTCGAGCTGGAGATGCAACTCGCGGATCAAGACGTCGTCATCGCCCTCAAGAAACCTGATTGCAGCATCGATCGCGGTGAGGTAGGTCTGCCTGTTCGCCTGGCCGACGCACGGTCCCGGGCATTGACGGAGATCCAACCGCAGGCAGGGCGCCCCATAACTGGAGGCAGACTTGAAGGACCTCGTACAGGTTCTCAATGGCAGAATGCCATTGAGAAGCGTGACAGCGCGTTTGGCAGCAAGCCCGTTCCGATACGGGCCGAAGTACCGGTCTCCGCTGACAGACGGCTTCTGGGCAAGACAAACGCGGGGCCACGGACTCGACAATGTGACTCGGATATACGGGTAGTTTTCGTGCGCTTTGAGCGCGCTGTTATAGCGCGGCTGAAAACGGCGAATCAGCTGGGATTCGAGAATCAACGCTTCGAGCTCGGTCCCGGTTTGTTCGACGTCGATTCTGGCGATCGCCTCCGCAAGCCCGTCCATCTTTCTGGTGTACCCCAGCGGTTCGGCATAGTACGAGGCGACCCGATCTCGAAGATTCTTAGCCTTGCCAATGTAAATGATGCGGTGATCCGCATCGCGCATGAGATAGACCCCGGGGCTCTTCGGAATGCCATCGAGATAGGACTTGTCGATAAGCGATCCCGCCCGGCCAACCCCGTCACGTGGGCGAGGCGCCCAATTGCGAGAACCGGAACGGAGTCCGTCGATTGATGAAAAGCCCTGGTCGCGTGCAATTTCCAGGAGCAAGAGGGCGCACCGTGACGTCAACTCGGCATCGTCGAGGGCGCGATGCAATTTCCGTGGGGACAGCCCAAGCGCTTTGGCGATCTTATCCAAACTCGGTCGACGAACAGCCTGCAGTAGCGATGTGGCCAGGACCATGGTGTCGAGTCGATCATTGATGAGCGACTGGCGGCCCGCTCGTTTGAGTTCGGCGGTGAGGAACCGGATGTCGAACTCGACATTATGACCTACGATCAGGTCGTCTCCAATGAAGGCCTCGACGATCCCGGCGACTTCCCCGAACGAAGGCGCGCCGTCGAGATCGCCATCGCGAATTCCTGTGAGTTTTGTGATGTACTGCGGCAGCTTCCGTCCGGGGTCGACGAGCTGGGAGTATCGATCGGTCAGCTGACCGGATCGATAGCGAGTCATCCCTATTTCGATCACGCGATGGCTGACCGGCTTCAGGCCTGTCGTCTCAACGTCGACTGCCACGAAGTCGCCGATGAGTAATCCTCGAGAAGCGCTGGCGCCAGCGATGGTCCAGTTTCCGTCAGCTCGCTTGCGGATATCTGACGCCTGTTCGACTACGGTGTGAAACAGCGTTGTCCAGATCGCGGGTGACTTTGCGGTGCCGAACACATGGCGGATGAGCAGGTCTTCCGCAACCGAGCCTCCATGCTCGAGCACAAAGTCCCTGGCCCGTTCCACGAGAAACTGAAATGCCCCTTCTGGCGAATCGGACGCACTTTCTGTTGAACCAGTCAACGGAGCGGAGTACTGTTCCACGGAGGTTGCTCGGGGATCATTTCTTCAGCATGCTCACGAGCCGACTCGCCAATGATAGAATCTTTGTTCGAGTCGTACGGACATTCTACGCCATCGGGGCCAACGCAGGGAAGGATCGAAGCGATGGCAGACCAGGATCCGGCAGCGCGCATCGAGCGCCTCCGCGCACTGCTCGACCAGTGGAATTATGAGTACTACGTCCTCGATCGACCGACTGTCAGTGACGCAGAGTACGACGCCGCTTACCGGGAACTGCTGGTGCTCGAGGAAGCTCATCCTGAGCTCGTCACGGCCGACTCTCCGACGCAACGTGTGGGCGCGGCGCCGGAATCGGGTTTTGAGAAAGTCGAGCACCCGGTGCCGATGCTCAGCCTGAGCAACGTCTTCGATCGCGACGAGCTCGAGGCCTGGGCTATTCGCGGGGAGCGAGCGGCCGGGTCGACCAATCCTCCTTTCGTCACAGAGCCGAAAATCGACGGTTTGGCCGTGGCGCTCACTTACGAGAACGGATTGCTCATCCGGGGGGCAACGCGCGGCGACGGTACAACTGGGGAAAATGTCACGGAAAACCTGCGCACGGTTCGGTCGATTCCGCTGCGGCTTCGCCGGTCGCAAGAGTGGCCGATTCCGGAGCGGATCGAAGTTCGAGGCGAGGTCTATATGCGCAAGGAGGATTTCGACCGACTGAACTTGCGCATCGTCGAAGCCGGTGGCGAACCGTTTATGAATCCCCGCAATTCGGCTGCGGGCTCTCTACGCCAGATCGATCCCAAAATGACCGCTACGCGGCCGCTCAGCTTCTTCGCCTGGGACATTGGCTATATGACCGGGGCCAAGCGGCCCGATTCGCATTATCGGGTCCTCGAGATGCTGGAGGCTTTTGGGTTCAAAATCACTCTGGATCCCCGCCAGGAGTCGTCTATCGATGAAGTCTGGGAAGAGTGCCAGCGCTGGCTCGAACGACGCGATGACCTTTCATTCGAAATCGATGGCGTGGTGATCAAAGTCGACTCCTTACGTCTGCAGGAGGAGATGGGTGTCGTTTCCCGGGAGCCGCGCTGGGCCACAGCCTTCAAGTTCCCTGCGATCCAGAAAACGACGGTGCTCGAGGACATTCTTGTCACCGTGGGGCGCACTGGCACGCTGAATCCAACGGCTGTACTTCGACCCGTCAACATCGGTGGCGTTACCGTACGGAGAGCGTCGCTGCACAATGAGGATGAAATCGAGCGAAAGGACATCAGAATCGGCGACACAGTCGTCGTGCAACGAGCGGGCGACGTCATACCCCAGATTGTCAAGGTCGTCACGGAGAAGCGAACTGGGAATGAGCGCATCTTCTCCATGCCGGACGCCTGTCCGGTGTGCGGCTCTGCCACGCGCCGAGATGAAGGCGTGGCTATGCGCTATTGCACCAATCTGTCCTGCCCCGCCCAGCTCAGGGAGCAGCTTTATCACTTCGTTTCGCGCGGAGCCATGGACATCTCCGGAATGGGCGCGAAACTCATCGACCGATTTATCGACCTCGGATGGGTGCACGATGCCTCCGATCTGTTTCAGCTCGACTTCGACGAGATTGCTCGTCTCGATGGACTGGGAGAAAAGAGCGCGGAGAACCTTCGATCGGCCGTCGATGCCGCCCGGGACCGGCCACTCTGGCGATTGCTCAATGCGCTGGGCATCAGGCACGTTGGCGAGCGAACTGCAGGGCTTCTGGCTAAAACATTCGGCTCGATCGATGGATTGAAGAGCGCCGAGCTCGACCAGATTCGATCGATATCCGGAATCGGCGACGTGCTTGCCCAGAGCGTCTACGATTTTTTCAGGGAGCCACGAAACGTGGACGTGCTGGACAAGCTTGCCGCGGCTGGAGTGCGCACCGCCGATGAATCCGCTTCCAGGAGTGGGCCGAAACCCTTGGCCGGATACACGCTTGTGCTTACTGGCAGATTAGCGGACTATTCACGGCAGCAGGCGGAAGAGGCGCTTTCAGCGCTGGGAGCGACCGTCAGCGGATCTGTTTCCAGGAAAACGACGGCGGTAATTGCGGGCGAGGAGCCTGGGAGCAAGGTCGACAAAGCCCGCGAACTCGGAATTCCGGTCCTGGGCGATACTGATCTCGCAGCGATGCTCAACGGAAGCTTCGAAACCAGCCGAATCACCGGTAAGGAGTAGGCAGATGGGCGGATACGCGGTTCCGTCGCGCGAAGATGATCCCGTCCACACAGTCCGAACCATCGGCCGGCTGGCGCAGATCATCATCGAGTTGCGGGATGAATATGTCACCCGGCCGCGTCCTGAGATTCTGGCCCAGATCGACCAACGGCTGGAAGACCTGCTGGCTCAGCAGGAAGAACTTCGCGTTCGCATGGCGCACGCCGCACACCGGCACGACGAAGCAGGAGACTGAGACTCCGCTACGGGGCTGTCTTTGACACGGCGGCAGTCGATCCTGGTTTGGTCAGCGGAACCCCTGCTGCGCATTGTGGGCACTCCGATGGCTCCCACGCTGCAACGTTCAGGCTGAGCAAGGGAATCAGCGGGACATCACCAAACTGAACCCGGCCGCCGCTGCGATCGACCAGTACGGCAACCGCTACAGTCTCGACAGGTTGCGCTCCCAGTGCCGCCAGCGTCTCCCGTATGGAACCGCCCGTCGTCAGGATATCGTCGATCACCAGAACCCTGTCACCTGACTGAAACGATGTTCCCCTCTTGAACGTGCGCTCCTGGGCGCCGTCGGCGACTCGTTCAGCGTAGGCGGCCTGAACTCCTAGTTGGCGCGCAAGCTCAAAGGCCAGAAGAATCCCTCCCGTCGTCGGACCAACGACAACGTCGATGGCCTCGTCGCGGAACCTGTCGGCGAGCCTGGCAATAAGATGCGACGTAGCCACGGGGTTTCTCAGGAGGTCGAACTTTTCGATGTAGCGATCGCTATGCAGGCCGGAAGCCAGCAAAAAGTGCCCGACTTTGAGTGCGCCGGCGTCGGTCAACTGTTGTTCGAGCTCGTTTTTCACCAGCGCGCTCCGGCTAGTAACCCGTACCCGACTGACGGTACACCGGCAGCGGCTGAACGGTATACGAATCTGAGGCATTCGCCATCGCGGAGACCATTGCCTTCGCTGTGTCGATCGAGGTGATACAGGGAATGCCTCGCTCGACCGTCGCCC
>JBFWRO010000214.1:0-5730 GCA_050248865.1 Thermomicrobiales bacterium
CGTTGATGAACGACTCGAGAATTACCCCAATCTTTCATGTAAGGCACCTCTTATCGACCGCCGGAGAACCACTATTGCCTTCCCGCACGGCCGAACATCCACTACTGACGTCAAAAACCACTATGGCAATCTGCTGTCGATTAAATGCATTGTCTCCCTCGGGATCTGGAGCCCACTCACCTCCTTTTCGGCCCGCGTTCCTGCATACCCGCCGGCGACAGATTCCGGCGCCGGTCCATCGTAGCCTCCGAACTTCCCCCGGCACACCCTGGAATTCCGTGGTATTTATCCCGCGGAGGCACGTTGGGCACCGCGAAGAGAGGCATCGATGCACATTCGAAAGATCAAGGCGATTGGGTTGACGGGCGCCACACCCGAGGGCGGGTGGTCGGAGGAGCTCCGCCCCGAGGATTCGGTTCATACCCTGGTGATCGTCGAAACCGATGAAGAGGTTTCGGGACTCGGCGGGGTTTTCACCAATGCCGGACTCGTGCAGGCGGCCCTGCACGTGCTCGAACCCCTGTACACCGGTGAGAACGCCCTCGAGCCAGAACGAGTCAGCGAAAAACTCCATCAGCACACCTTCTGGATGGGACGGGGCGGCTCCATTACTCATGCCATCAGCGGCATCGACATCGCCCTCTGGGACATTCTCGGCAAGGCGACCGGTCAGCCGGTGGGCCGCCTCCTTGGCGGTCGCTATCGCGATCGGGTGCGCCCCTACGCCTCGATCCTGATGGACGAGCCGGATGCCCTCGCTGAAACCCTGTCGAAGGTCCGTGACCTCGGTTTCCGGGCCGTGAAAATGGGATGGGGGCCTTTCGGCCGGGTGAGTGCGAAGATGGACGAGACGATCGTCGCCCGCGCCCGCGATGTGCTCGGGCCAGATATCGAGCTGATGGTCGATCCTGGAGCCAGCGACGCATTCTGGCCGAATGGCTATTCGTGGGCGCTACGCACCGCGGAAATGCTCGCGGGATTCGACGTGGTGTGGTTCGAAGAACCGCTCCGTCCCGACGCCCTCGAGGATTTCGTTGCGCTGCGCCGGGCGACGACTATCCCCATTTCGGGCGGTGAGACCCTTACTCGCCGGCAGAGCTTCCGTCCCTGGCTGCAACAAGGCGCATTCGATATCGTGCAGCCGGATGTCTGCAAAGTTGGTGGGATCAGCGAGGAGCGGAAAATCGGCTGGATGGCCCAGGAGAACGGCGTGAAGCTCGTCCCCCATGGCTGGAACACCGCAGTCGGACTCGCCGCGGATTTGCAGCTCGCCTCGGCGCTCATGGACACCGATCGAGTCGAGTACCTGCAAGGCTCTCCCTATATCGATAGCATCAAAGCCGGTGGCTGGAAGCTCGATCAGGATGGCATGCTGCCGATTCCCGATTCACCCGGTCTGGGTCTCGAGCTCGACTGGGATATGGTCGATGAATATCGCGAAAAAACGACCTGAGCTGCGCTGGTTGCCGAGAAAAACAGACAGGGTGAACCGTCATGTCTCACCGTTCCGTGATGATCGCAATCGTGTTGTTGGCGTCCGTGCTGATCGATGCCATCGGGATCCCCGCGACAGCGCAGGCGGAGTGCGAAGATCGTTTGGATCTGGCGGCAATCGCTCTCTCGAGCCGGGATGCCGAACTCGCTGATTTCGCCCATCTCGGTGCCTTCGATGAATCGCTGCTGACCGAATCGTTCATCATGGCTGCGTATCTCGGAGCTTCCCCGGTCGACATACGCGATCTCCTGATAAACACGGGTTGGCAGCGAAAGCACCTGATTCAATCTGCCCGGGCCCTCGACGACTCCCCGGGCCGCTATTCGCAGGTCGTTTTCTCGTATGTCACCGAGTATTGCTCGGCCGCTGGAGCATCAGAATCGTTCGCCGTCCTGGAAGACGAATCGGCATCGGCGAGCGCTTCGGATCTCAAACCTGCCAGGGTGTTCGGAGAGGAGACCGACCTGACGATCGACGCCGGCCTCGATGCCGACAACCGCCAATTCCGGTCGATCGATCTCAGCTTCCGCGTGCGTAATCATGTCGCCGGGGTGACCGTTCACGTTTACCCGACCCTTGAGGGATCAGCGCCCGATCAGCAATACGTCGAAACGCTCGGCGCAGTCCTCGAGCAACGCCTGCTGCGACCTCCGGCGCCCGGCCCAGGTTTCTCTCTGGCCCGCATGAACCCGGAAACGGCAATCACTTTCGACGATGCGTACTTCCGAATCAACGGCGTCGACTTGCCGTTGGTCGGAGAGTCCGCAGACGCCGCAGCCACAAGAACCGGCAGCTACGCCAACGCCGACGATGTCTATCAGCTTTTCCAGGAAGTCTCCAGGGAAAACGCAGTTACAGCGCTTTACAGCCTCACCGTCTATCAATTCCCGGCGGATGAAGATGCCGCAATATGGCTGGAGACCGCTGAAGATCACATTGCCGCGAATGCGTATTACGCCGGACTCACTGAGCTCGCTGGCTCTGGAGTGACGGAAGAGGAGTCTCGTGTCTTCGAATTCAGTCCAAACGACAGTGGTCCCACCGCGGTCATTGTCCTCGTGGCCGATGGAAGCCGGGTTGACCGCGTCCAGCTGGTCCCGTCCACCGGGATAACGGGCGATCTGCTTGCGGCCGCCGAGGCGCTCATGGAGGCGCAAGCCACCTGCGCGGAGGCCGGCACGTGCGTTGCCATCGAGGTCCCGGCATTGCTTACCAGCGTTCTCGAGCAGGAAGGCGACTCAACGGTGGGAACCCCAACCGCATTTGACTGACCGCAGGGCACGATGGGCGTCCTCCGCCAAGGGACGCAACTGGCAGACAACCCCACGGAAAGGTTCTCGAATGGACTTTCCGCTTGAAAAAGGTCGGTCGCAGGTCGCTTGCCACGAAGTGGGATACCGTTCAGGCCAGAATCGTCACCATGTCCAGCAATGCATATGCGATGTCCCGATTGCCCGACGCTTGCGCCTTCACCCCGGCACGATCGATGCCGCGCGTGAACAGTCGCCAGGCGCTGTCCTGATCGACCGTCAGCGTTCCATCGATGCCGGCCTCGGCCTCATCAGCGAAAACCCACGTCTCCGCCATCTTTCGCGCGGTCCAGACCCCACCCGATTCCCCCGTGATCTCGAGTCTGGCAGTCGTTCCAGAGGGCGCGTCGACCGCCCGCAAGGCAAACGGCATGGCCATGGCAAACGTGGCCAGCACTGGTCGCAGAAACCGCGGTTCGGTTGCGCCGGGAATGCCGGCGGCGTCCCGGATGTGCTGCTGGTGCACCCACCGCTCGGTGAATTCGCGTGCGATATCGAGCCAGACCGGCGCTGGTTCTGGTCCTGCCCATCCCACGCCCATCCCCATTGCCGAGATGTCGACCGTCTGCACAAATGCGACCCATTCCTCACCGGTGACGCGGAGGAGCGACTGCAGCAGGTTGGGGCTAATCCGCCTCGCACCCCGGATCCAGGTGTCGTTGAGGTGGTTCACGAAGTCGATCAGGCTCGACAGGTCGTCGAAATCACCGGGATTGTCCTGCGGCCGGCCGAAGTAATCATCCCTCCGGCGAGAAAGATTGCTGAGATCGCCCCACAGCAGGTGCAACGCGACATCGTGCACTGACCATCCCTCGCACACCGTCGGCATGTGCCACTGCTCGGGAGTGAGCGAGGCCAGAACCTCCAGAAGTGCGACACGTTCCGGCTCAAACAATGGCCGGGTGTCGACTACTGGCTGGTCGGTGATCGAACCTCTCATCCCTCATTACCAGTTCGTATACGAGCCGTCCCGCCGGTACCAGCGCGGCGCTTCCCAGTTCTCGAAGGCATAGTGTTTCGCGGCCTCCTCGTCGAACGTCACCCCGAGTCCGGGCTCGGTCGGAATCGGGAACGCCGCGCCTTCCAGCACCGGCATCGTCGGAAACAGATCGGCCGGGTAGGACTCCGACAATCGGTGCTGATATTCGAGAAAGGAGAAATTCGCGGTGGCGATCCCGTAGTGAATCGATGCTGCCGTCGTCACCGGACCGAGGGGGTTGTGCGGCATCATGTCGATGTAGTGAGCCTCGCACATCGCCGCGACCTTCCTGGCCGCAGTCAGCCCGCCCACGTTCGAAAGATCGACGCGTGCGAAGTTGGTCAAACCTTCTTCGACAAAGGGCGCGAAGGCGAATGGGCTGGCGAATTCCTCGCCAATCGCGAAGGGTATTGGTGTCATTGCCCTGAGTTGCTGATACGCCTTGGGACTCTCGCTGCGAATTGGCTCCTCCACAAAAAAGAGATTCAGATCACTCACTTTCTGGCAGAAGAGTGCCGCCTCCGCCACGCTCAGCCGGTGATGAAAGTCGATCGATAGCGCGATCTCGCCGCCAACGGCCTTGCGAACCTCACGGAGCCAGTGGGATGCCAGCTCGATCGACTCCAGAGGCTCGTACAGCCCGATGCCGCTCTTGGCGTCGGGTTCCGAGTCCTTCATGCCGGGCGTAAATCTGAGGACGGTCCATCCCTTTTCCACGAACTCCAGAGCCTGCTCCACGACGTGTGGTCCGTTCAGGCATCCCGGTGTGGCAAAGCAGGGGCACACCTGCCGGTTCTCGCCACCAAGGAGTTGGTACACCGGTACGCCGAGGCTCTGGCCCAGAATGTCCCACAAGGCGATGTCGATGGCTGATAACGCGGCGCTGAGGATATTGCCCCCTTCGAAATAGCCGGTCCGGTAACAGGTTTGCCACAGGTGCTCGATGCGTCTGGGATCCTCGCCAATCAACCACCTGGAGAGATGCTCGACCATGCCCGCCATGGCCAGTTCTCGTCCGGAGATGCCGCCTTCGCCTATGCCGCTGAGCCCCTCATCGGTCTCGACTTTGACAATGAACTGGTTGCGGAATCCGACTTTGACGGGATATGACGTGACGGCAGTGATCTTCACGTTCGATCTGACTCCTTGCCCGGCTCAACCCGCTGGCTCACTATCGAGCGACCAGACCGTCCAGTCGCTGAACAACGTCTCGATGCCTGGCTGCACATTCTCCGGGAACGTACCACTGGCGATCCAGATGTCGCCCGGTTGTGGTGATCCCGGCACAGCGAAAGCCTCGACGAACTCGCCATTGATCGCCAGATAGCCTGTTCCATCGACAACCGCGAGCTCGATCACATTCCCTCGCGCGGGCCCCAGTTGCACACTCGTCGCATCTCCGGAAACCGTCGGCCTGGCGGTGCCCTGTGCTGCCGACCAAGTGCCATCCGAAGCCACGACAACGCGAATCTGGTCATCTCCGCCGCCATGCCAGAAACCGATCAGCACGTCCCACGGATGATCGGGAGCGTCAGGCGACGCCGGATTCGTGAAGCGAACCGTCGTGTAGAAGTTTTCGACCGAGACGCCGGCGCTATCGATGTCGATCGAACCGACGCTCTGACTTACCTCCCCGGAAAACGGTCCAAATTCTGGCTCGTCTCCTTCGACGGTATTCCTGATCTCCTCCAGCACCGCTTCTCCATCGAGGTCGGGGATTGGCTCGACGATCGCCGTCGCCCCGGCAGCTTCACTCGTCCCTTCTTCGGCGACGGTGCCCTCGCTTGCCTGGGTCGCCACCGCTGCAGGAGTGGACGTCGGTGAATCGGGTGGCGTCGTCGCCTGGGCGGCCGCGGCGTCCGTCGGAGTCACTGTCGGAGTCGATTGCTCCTGAGGAGGTTGACCGGCGCCGATCTGCGGTTGCGAGGTCGCTCCGCCAATCGTCC
>JBFWRO010000215.1:0-5720 GCA_050248865.1 Thermomicrobiales bacterium
GTTCTCCGCTTCGACCGGCAATAAGCCGTCGCCATTCACATCGATATAAAGGAAATGGTAATCGCTGTTCCACGCCAGCATCCCTTCCAGCATCGCTCTCCGCTGGGACGGTTCATCGACGACGTGCATATGCGAGCAGGGGAGGAACCAGAACGCATTCCCGCCTGAATGCATGTCGATCACCACGTCCGCCATCGGAAAGAGCACCCGGGTGAAGTAATCGGCCAGCTGTTCGTTGCCAGGACCATCCGGGCGGCCGGGAAACGACCGGTTGAAGTTCGCCCCTGAAGGCCACAATCGCGTGCTGGCCCACGCGGCGTCCGCCGAAATCACCGGGACGATGATGATCCGGCCGGTCACCTGATCCGCATCGATTTCGTTGGCCAGCCGGAGCGCGGCAATCTGGCCTTCGTATTCGTTGCCATGATTGCCCCCGCTGATCAGCACCGTCGGCCCGTCACCATTGACGATCGACACGATCGGCACCAGCTCGTACGCCCAACCCGCATTGTTCGCGATTCGCGGATATCGCAGGGTGCCAAACTGCTTGCCAGGGGTGGCCAGGTCGATGGTCGAGGTGACAGACGGTGGTTTCATCAGGATCCTTCGTATTTCCAGGTCGGACGGCGCGAACTCGCTGCCCGGCAGTGTACAGGTGGTGGTAGCCTCTCGCTTCACGTCCCGAAACGGAGAACTGGCGGCTCTCCATCGGAGAGCCGCCAGCGTTCTGTCATCCGCCCGAGTGCTACCTCAGTCTGAAGTACGCGACCAGCGTCGCCCCATCGACCGTCGTCACCACGACCTTGTAGCACCCCTTGCTTTTCGGCGTTTTCCAGTTCTGATGGAACATGCCGCCAGAGTACTTCAGGTTCGTGCCTCCCAGGGTCGTATATTCCACCGCATCCTCGTTCGCTCCCGGATCGCAACTGATCGTACTCACCGTGAACGAAGCAATCACCCCCGTATCGGTGAGTTCGACGCCATCCTGGTGCACCTCGAACTTCAGCGGCACCGTCGATCCGCCTTTCACCGAGTTGTAAACACCCTCGGCCATATCGACCGGCGCGTAGAACCCGCTGACGACCATCGAGTCGGGTGCGGTCTCCTTCAACGGCACGACGGCGAAGGGCGAGAGGCTCCTTACTGTTCCGCAGATCGTGCCTCCCGAAGGGAAACCGTCGTCGGTCACGTCGTGCCAGGCGCCGTCATCGAAGTGCAGCAATCGGTCGGCTGGATCGCTGGACGGTAGACAGATCGTGATCGCATCCAGGAATGTCGCTGTTGTCGAGATCTCGTAGTACATCGCGCCGCCGAGGCCGAAGACTCCGCTATCGGGTGGGAAGGGAGTCTCGCCCACCGAAATCGGCTCTACTGTCGTCCGCCCGGGTTTCACCACGTTTGCGAACGTCAACGTGATGCCGGTGTCTTCGTCGACAATAGTGACCTCCCCCTCGCCCGTGAGATACCCTGAATGCTCGATCGTGATCTCGACGGGCATTTCACCGTTGTGTTCGATGACCGTGGACAGCGTTCGCGCGAGGCCATCCGGCGCTTTCTCCTCGATGACCGTGAGCGTCCCAGGATCGAGCGGGTCGCTCGATCGGTAGGTAGCGATGCCGTCCAGCACGCCGTCGGAGGAGTCGCAAAGCGACGTCGTCCAGGATGGACCGTGCAACTGGTAGCAGGCGCCTGAAGCAGGTACGCCGGCTTCGTCAACCGCGGTGATGACCGCGCGGGCCGCTTCCTCCGTTCGCATGATCGTGATCGGCACATACTGCGTGGCACCGCCAGTGATGACCAGAGGGACACTGACGGACTCGCCATATCTGATCAGAGAGTAGGTGCCAGGGTAAAGACCGCCATATTCGTAGAACGTGACACGTCCGTCGAGCTGGCCGTCCCAGGCGTCGCAACTCGAAAAGTGAGACTCACTCTCGACCGAGTAGCAGAGCTGTCCTGCGCCATGCTGCCACGGGTTCGAGACGATCCAGGGATTACCATCCTGGTCGGTTACGACCAACACAAACACCGGAGATGGAGCAAGATAGTCGATTTCAACCGTCGCCTCTTCCGTCAGGTCGACTGCAATGGCATCACAGCAACCCTGCAGCTCGATCTCACCGATGAACGCTAAAGAAACCTCTCCTTGCCCCGCTAGACCGTGGAAGGAGGTGGCCCCGTCGATCACGCCGTCATCCCGGTCGCAAGCTACGGGGTGTGAGACACCGGTCAGCTCGAAGCAGCCACTTAGAACGGGAGCGCCGTCGTCATCCTCGAGGTTGACGACTAGCGACGGGGCATTAGTCATGAAATCGACCACGATCTCATCCGTCCCACTGCCGGTCACGGTCACGTTGCGTGGCAAGTCGACGGCGCTGACAGAGGTCACATAGCTGTCATAGAGGGACAGTTCGTACTCACCTGCTGGCAGTCCGTACAGCACCGTCCTCCCGTCCAGCCCGTCGACCCTGTCGCAGCCCACCCAGTCGCCGAGCTGATAACAGGCATCGACCGGCGCCGGCGTTCCATCGATGGTCGACGTAATCACCACTGAGGGCTCCACGACAATCGTCAGCTCTGCATACGTCAGGCCCACCGCGATCTCCGCGGAACCAGAAGCGTGCCAGTCGCCGTAGGTGACCCCCTGTCCGATCAGAACGCCAAGTTCCACGGTGCCGCTCGTGAAGATCCCGGAGATCACGACCGTCCCGTCGCCGTTGGCATCGAGCCACCAGCAATCCCGGTAGCCCGGCGTGCTCGGTACGAACGGCCCGGCACACCCGCCTGTTATCGGATTGCCATCGCCATCCACGATGTCCACGAAGATCGTCGCTTCTGTCAGCGGTGCATGGTTCAACGTCAGAACAACCGGGCCTGACTCCGTGATCTCGATCGATGTGGGCAGGCTTGAGGTCAGACCGTAATTGTCCGGTGGCCCGTAGCTGCCAGTGGTGTATACGCCGACAGGCAATTCGGCGGAAATGACGCCGTCCCACTGGTCGTCAGGATCGTCGTTCTGGTCATCGCAAAGGAGAATCCACTGGTCGTTAGGGTTGTTCAACCAAATGCAATAACCGGGTTGTAATCCACCGAGTTCATTCCGGAGTTCGATTGTCAGTGAGCCTGTTAGAGGTTCCGGTTCCATGACCCCAAATGGCGAGAAATGATCGGTCATGCCGCAAATCGTGCCATTGGCCGGGTCACCGCCGCTGGTGATGTCGATCCATTCACCGCCAACGTCATGGAAGAGTCTGACCTCCGACCGATCAAAGAACTGTACGGAATCGAAGGTGATGCAGACTTCAGCAAGCCCCGTGAAAGTCGCCGTTGTCTGGATATCATAGAAGATGGCCGAGTTGATGGCGTATCCCTCTGGAATATCCCCGGAATTGCCAACCGGGATTGCATTTGTTGCTCCAGCGACGGTCACCGAAGGGAACGTGACTGACACCGCGCCATCCGCGAGTCCCGATACCGTGACTGGACTCGCGCTGGACGGCGTATTACTCGTGGAGCCCTCGGGCTCCATGATGCCGAACGGAGATAGGCTCACGGCGGACCCACAGATAATCCCGCCCACCGGGTCGTTCGAGGTAGTCACGTCCACCCAAGATCCTCCTTCGTGGTGCATCAGCTTCACTGCGGAGGGGTTCCCAAACGAACCTGGGTCGTACGGCAGGCAGATCGTGATCAGTCCGTCGAAGCTGGCCGTCGTATCGATCTCGTAGAAGATCGCGCCGTCGAGCGAGAACCCGGCCGGAATTGACGGCGGATCGCTGTCGACGGTCACTGTCGTCACACCGGGCACAAGTACTGCTGAGAAGGTAATCGTCATGCCCGTCGGTGCGCCAGGTGGGACGACCTGAACGGGATCCTCAGAGGCCGGTGTGTTGTCCAGGTAGAGATACTGGAAATACACCGGTGAGTAGCCGGTAGAGTAAATCGTGAATGCCTGGCGGGGACTGCTCGCATAGTGCAGCTCGAGACCTGACGGCGCCGCGACATGGATGGCGCAGTAATCGCCGGGGGCAAGCTCGACATACGATTCCGCTGTAAAGCCGTCCGGGGCGACTCCATCAACGTTTGTCACAAGCTGCGGGACAGCAAGAGCGTCGTCGTCGAGGCAGCTCGAACCTTCGCGAATGTCGAACGTTGCTCCTGGCTGAATAGCTGGTGTGGCGTAGGTGACGATATTCGCAATGCCCAGGCCCGTTGGCTCGATAGACACCTGCTCCGTCACGACTTCGCCCGGCGCAACGGACAGCGTGAGCGGCAACAGCGATGGGTCCTGCAAGCGCCAGAGAAGCGGCGGCTGCATGGAGACGACAGATGCTCCGGATGCGGTCACATAGATGTCGATGACGCCATCCAGATTTGCGCCCTGAACGTCTGGATCGACGTCGCAGATGGTCGTTTCACCGTTCACCTGGCCCGGAGAGATCGTGACGCACACGTTTTCCGACGAGAATGGGGAGCCTGAATCATCGAGGACTTCGAGCCGAATGAGCCCGTAGATGGCCGGGTCAGGGGGATGAACGGCGTAGGTGAACGTCGCGTCCACCGTTTGACCGGCTACCGCGGTGATGAGTTGACGTTCCACGTCGAGACCACCGAATCCGCTCGGCGCCTGGTCATGGACAACGCAATAGGTGCCGGCGTCGATGTTGACGTAGGTGCCCACCCCGTTTTCATCGGTGCTGATTCCGCCGACGTTGTCTTGCAGATTGGCGCAGTCGGAGGCCGAGAAGATGCTGAATGACGCCTCCGGCGCGGCAATGCCGCTGGCTCCTTGCGCGATGACACGAAGGCGGGCGGGTGGCGCGTCCTGGAAACCGAAGTACACAGCCTCCGTCCAGCCCGCAGAAACTGAGAATGGCTGCCGGGCCGTAATTACATAACCTACATCCGCCGGTGCGCTGACGAACTCCGCGCAGTAATCGCCCGGAGGGAGTTCGAGGATCCCGGAAGCAGGCTGTTCGGGCTGGTTGGCCGGCAGTGCCGTCGTCACCTGCCCCACCACGTTTCCGGATCCGGAACAATTCCTGGCATCGGTGATGTCGAACACCGCGCCTGAGACACCCTCGGACGTCTGGCTAGGCCGGTATGTCTGCACCCAAACTGAACCGTTGCCCGTGGGCTCGAGCACGATATCGAGATCGATGATTTCGCCCGGGTCGGCCAAGAGGGTTGTCGGCAGCGTGCCAGCCAGCTGCCACATCACCGGCGGCTGATAACTGGTCAGAAGTGCACCGCCGCCGGTGACATAGATGTCGATCAATCCGTCCCGCCATGATTCGGGCTGAGTTGGGATTGCGTCGCAAATGATCGTCAGGCCGTCGACCTGGGACGGTGAGATTACGGCGCAGGAGTCTCCGGAAACAGGGTTGCCAACGTGATCGACGATGTGCAACCGCACCAGTCCATAGACCGCCGGATCGGGCGGGTGGTATTCGAAGGTGAATGTAACGGTTAGCGTTTCTCCTTCGGAGACCGTCACAAAATGATTCGGCGTCTGGTTGTTGCCGTATCCCAGCGGTGCGCCGGCCTCGATGACGCAATACGAGCCCGGTACGATGTCGGGCGCGGAAAAGAGCCCGTTCTCATCGGTATAGCCCTGTGCTGCGATCGCGTATTCGCTGCTATCGCATGCGGCTGTCGAAACCACGTAGACATAGGCTCCAGCCGCTGGAATGCCGTTCGCGCCCTGCGTGAGGACGTGA
>JBFWRO010000216.1:0-5718 GCA_050248865.1 Thermomicrobiales bacterium
GACAGTGGGTAATCGGTTTCGGAAAGTGATGTTTGCCGCGTTGATTGCGGTGATATTCGGGGTGGTCTCGTTTGGCGCGCCTCAGGTTTCCGCGCAGGAAAGCGTGTATTCCGATGATATGAGCAATCCGGCGTTTGGGCTTTTTTCTCAGAGTTCTCCTGATCCCAGTCAGTACAGTTATCAGTACAAGAACGGCCAGTTCATCGCCCAGGCGGTAAACACGTACTTCCAGGGTGAGATCTTCAGCTTTGCCAACACACCGGACCTTGTCGATGTCACCACGACCGTGGATGTGGGCATCGGCGGCGCTGACGAGCGCGAGATCTATGGCTTCGTGGGATGCCGGGCGGGACTCTCGGACGAGGGATACATGTTCCTTCTCGAGCCCACCACCGGCCGCGCCGCTCTCTGGCGGCAAGATGCCACCGGCCCCGTGCTGATGGCCGAGACCTTCGTCAAGCATCTGGTCACCCCGGGCGTCAGCCAGTTCAACCGCATTGGCATCGATTGCTACGGCAGCCAGATTTCGGGCGCGGTCAATGGCACGGTTGTGCTTTCTGAGATCGATTCGACCTACGGCTACGGTCTCTCCTATGTCGGCATCGGCAACACCGGCGGCGCTGCAGACAACCTCTTCGGTGTGTTCGACAACCTGGTCGTTACCGATCATGGCGGAGCTCTCGCTCCGGCAGGCTTTTCCAAGGTTCCAGCGATGCAGATCGCGGGACCGCTCTCCGGGGTCCTCACGGAGCAGGCTTCCACGGTCAGCACGGCAAACGCCGGTGTCAATCTCGCCGATTTCTTCGCCACGGTTTCCTTCGTGACTCCATCGAACGCAGTTCCCTGGGATATGACCATCGGTTTCCGCGATTCGGCAGTAACCGATGAGTACCGCCTGACGATTGCCTCCTCCGGCGAGTGGCGGCTTTCGATGGGCACGAGCGCGCCGTTTGCCACCGGTTTTGTCACGAATCTGCTGACCACTCCCGGTCAGGTGAACACCATCGACCTGCTGGTCGAAGGCGCTGCTGGCGCGGCAGCCCTGAATGGCGTCGACTTCGCGGCTCTGAATCTCTCGTCCTCGGTAACGGCCGGCGATGTCTGGATCGCCACCGCGAACACCGGCTCTACGACGCAGGTTGGTCGCGTCACGCAGTACAGCGCGTTCGAAGTGTGGGCCACCGCCTGATCGAGCGCTGCGGAAACGATTCCGCCATCAACGCAGACACCTCCATCCTGACTGGATGGGGGTGTTGCCTTTTTCAGTCAAGGACGCCCGAACGGGGTCAGACCGGATGCGATGTGCCGCTCCCGGTCGTAGCGGTCAAGCCGGCGCGGCGCTTCTCCATCCAGACGCCATCCTTGCCCCGGCCGTAGTAGTTGCGGATGACGCCGATCTCCTGATACCCCTCTTTCTGGTAGAGGAGCCGGGCAGCCTCGTTTTCCAGCTGGGCCATCAGCACAAGATCACCAGCCGGCAAATGTTCCTCGAGCTCCCGAAGCAGGCGCGACCCGATTCCCCTCCGGCGATCCAGCGGATCGACACAGATGTTGACGACACGGGACTGTCGCCCGTCCCAGTCACCAATCGCGCACCCCACCACTCTGTTCTCTTCCGTGGCCACCAGAAACGCCGATCTCGGATGCAGTCGGAGATAGAGCAATGTGAGGTAGCCATAGGCCAGACGTGGACTGAACGATCGCCGCTGCAGGGAGGCAACGTCGCGCAGTTGTGCAAATCGCACCGGAGCGAATGATGCCTCGACGGTTCGCTCTCCATGTACTGGAAAGGCAGTCCGTGCAGACTGTGGTGTTCGGCGCGCGGTCGCGCTATCGAATCTCGACGTCATCACTGGATGGTAATCCAAAGTGTGCCAGCAATACGGTCGACAGGCTACACCACCGAGACGCCGAACGGCAGTTCGTCGAGTGATTCCTCTGGTGGCGCTTCGGGCGAGGTCTCCACTTCCTCGTATCTGGCAAGTTCCACGAGACGGCTGATTGCCTGATCGGCGCTCCACAGAATGTGTTGTTCACCAATGTTGCCGATCAAGCCAGTTCTCTCGAACACGGTGCGGACGGCCGGTTGCAGCCCTGTCAAATAGATCGTCCCGCCTTGCTGGACATGCGTTCTCCAGATATGCTCGATCGCCTGCACGCTGGAAACATCGACCATCGGCACGCCGCGCATCGAGAGAATCAACGTCCGGCTGAACGGCGTCGATTCGATCCACTCGACGAGCTGATTCACCGAACCGAAAAAGAGCGGCCCGGAAATGTAAATCACGGTCGCGTCGGGGGAGCGGCTCGCTTCGAGTCCCAATTCCTCCCAGCGAACTGGCGCGGCATTCACATCGAGCCGGGATGCCTGCCGGAGGAAGAGCACCACGCTCAGCCCGAGACCAACGACTATCGCCTGCGTCAAATCGAGCGCGATCGTGGCCAGCATCGTGCAGAAAAAGGCAGCAATCGCGCCGGCCAACCGGTGATCCCAGTAGTAGCGAATCGAATGCCACTCGTTCATCCGCCAGGCGGTGACGAAAAGAACTCCAGCAAGTGCCGCCAGCGGAATATGCCCGAGCTGCGTGCCCAGAAAGAGCGCTCCGAGCAGGAGCGTGACAGAATGCACGACACTGACCAGCCGGGTCACTCCCCCGGCCTTCACCCCGACGCTGGTTCGGGCAATCGCCGCTGTGGCAGGCACTCCCCCAAAAAACGGCAGCACGATGTTGCCAATTCCCTGAGCAATCAACTCCTGGTTGACCTCCAGCTTCCGCCCCGTCATGCGCCCGCCGACGACACCGCAGAGAAGGCTTTCGATCGAACCCAGCATGCCGATCGCCAGCGCCGGGAAGAGCAGTGAAGGCACCTGGTCGAGGTCAGAGCTCTTCGGGATCAACCGGTCGTCGAGCACGATTCCCCTCGGTATCGCGCCGATAGAGTCCACGTTCCAGTCGAGTCCCCAGGCGAATCCCGTCGCCAGAGCGATGCCAATGAGCGCCGCGGGAACGCCTCGAATCGGCTTCAAAAGGGGCAGCAGCAGCATTGTGGCGATGACGATCAGACCGCTTGCCACCGCATACCGGTTGATGGACGGAATCGGTTCGCGGAAATACCCTGCCAGCTTGAGGATCGATCGGTGTTCGGCCTCCGTCTCGACTCCCAGGAAGTTGTCGATCTGCCCGATGAAGATGACCAGTGCGATACCGCTGGTAAAACCGGTGATCACCGGCGCCGGAATCAGATTGACGATTCGGCCGAGTCTGAGGATGCCGATCGCCAGAATCAACACGCCCGACATGACCCCGGCGATCCACAGGGCCCGCATCCCTTCCTGCAGCGCGACGGTCACCAGCACCGCGGACATCGCCCCGGTCGGCCCACTGATTTGGTACGGAGCTCCACCGAGCACGCCGATCAGGAAACCGCCGACGATGGCCGTCACCAGTCCGGCCGCCGGCGTCGAGCCGCTGGCGACGCCGAAGGCCAGCGCAAGCGGCAGCGCCACCGCGGCAACAGTGAGCCCGGCGATCAGATCCTGGCGAGCGGCGATCGAGTCGTAGCCCGAAAACTCGGAACGGAGAATGCGAATCAGCGCCGGCTGACGCAACACTGGCATGGAGATGGCCAAAAAGAACTCCCTCTGGTGACGATCGAACGGAACGACGTGGATGGACTCGCATCACATGCGAGCTGGCAGGTCGATCGGACGATTAGGGAGCAGGGCTATGAAACTGTATCAGCGCCAGAACCGGGAATCGGGCGACACCGCCGCGCCGCTCCAGATCGATGACCGGGCGAGAGGTGCGGCGGGGCTCGAAGTCGCCGCCGCCGGATGCGGGGTACGAAATCAACTCGAATCGGCCATCCTCCGTGAGAATAGAGAAGACTTTGGCCGGAAGAGGACCAGAGGTACGAAAATATCGTAGGGATGCTCGTCGCCCCAGCCGGGCGACGCTCCACAGAGGTCGGACTTCGTTCGGTGTTTTCATTGGCAGGTGACGTTGATGTCGCAAACTCGCCTCATGGGGCCATTTTCAACGATTTCGATGCTCAGCCGCAACTGGCGCCGCGCCGCCAGGCGTCAACGGGCCGAGGAAAGGTCAGCGTCGACTCGCGGCTTCCCCGCGCGACGCTGGAGCAGAGGTCCACAATCCAGGTCTTTCGGATATGGTGACGTTGTCGACGCAGAACGATCGAAGAGGAAGAAAGCATGACTGAGATCAAGACGATTGCCGTCATCGGCGCGGGAATAATGGGACATGGCATCGCCCTGGAGTTCGCCGAGGCTGGTTACGCCGTTCACCTGACCGACGCCTCGGCAGACGCACTTGCCGGCGCGGAAAAGGCAGTGAGAGAGACACTCGCTGCTCGCGGCACGAATCCCCAGGCAATTCACAACGTTGCCTGCACAACCTCTCTGAAAGAGGCCGTCTTGCAGGCAGATCTGGTCATCGAAGCGGTCAGCGAGCGACTGCCGCTGAAGGAACAGATCTTCGGTGAGCTCGAACGTCTGACGCCGCCGCACGCCATTCTGGCCAGCAACTCCTCCTCATTCATGCCGAGCCAGATGGCGACGTTCACCAAACGTCCGGACAAGGTGCTGGTGACCCACTACTTCAATCCCCCTCACGTCGCCCCGCTCGTGGAAGTCGTTCGCGGACCGGAAACGTCCCAGGCGACGGTGGACACGGTCAAACGCATGTATGACGACATGGGCAAGATTCCGGTCGTCGTCGAAAAAGAACGTCTCGGCTTCATCGGCAACCGATTGCAGATGGCCCTCTTCCGGGAAGCGCTGGCCCTGGTCAGCGATGGGGTGTGCAGCATCGAAGACCTGGACACGGTCATCCATTCGAGTATCGGCAGGCGGTGGTCGGTGGCCGGAGTCTTCGAGGTCTTCGATCTGGCGGGGCTCGACACCGTTCTGGCTGTCTCCCGCGCGTTGATGCCTGATCTGTCGGCCGCTGCCGGGCCACCTGAGTGGTTCGTGGAGATGGTCGAGGGCGGTAACCTCGGCGTGAAATCAGGAAGCGGGTTCTATGAGTGGCCGGAGGAGCACACCACCGAGGCCCGCGCCCGAATTCGCCAGGGACTCCAGCAGGGTGGAAAATCCGGGGCATCGATGCCGGGCAGATCGTAGCCTGCAGAACAGCGACTCGAATCGCAATGTCGGAAAAAACGACGCCCGATCGGCTAGTATCGCGGCTGAACTGTCGGACTGGAGGCCGTGAGAGATTTCGAGGAGAAACGGTGGAAATCGTGTCAGCCAGCGAAGTGATCCTTCTCGACGGAGGCATGGGCCGGGAGCTCTGGTACCGCGGCGTGGAGGTCCCCGCGTCGATCTGGTCGGCGAATGCCCTGCTGGTCGCGCCGGAGACGGTTCGCCAGATTCACGAGGACTACATCGAAGCCGGCGCCGACATCATCACCACGAATACCTATGCGACGCTTCGGCACACATTTGCCGCACTCGGCATCGAAGACCGCTTCGAAGAACTGGTGACGCTCGCCTGCGAGCTGGCGGTTGCGGCCCGGCAGGCGAAAGATCCCTCGGTGAACATTGCGGGATCGCTTCCTCCACTCGAAGAGAGCTACCGGCCCGATCTCGTCAGATCACTCGACGAGCTGCTGCCCCGGAATCGGGAAATGGTCCATCTGATGTCGCCGTACGTCGATCTGTTTCTCTGTGAAACGATGTCGTCATCCACCGAAGCC
>JBFWRO010000217.1:0-5705 GCA_050248865.1 Thermomicrobiales bacterium
CATCCGTCGGACCAGATACGCAAACGGGCTTCATGCCAGTTTCGCCGCTTTGCTCGTCGATGGCCGCGCAAACGTCCAGGAATTCGGTCCATGTTGTCGGCGGCGTCAGTCCCATGTTCTCGAACGCGGTGACGTTGTAGTGCATCAGCATGAGCACCATTTCGTACGGAACGCCCCACCACGCCCCAGGCGTTGCCGAGTCCGATCGTGTGTCGATCGCGAAGGATTTGGCGCTCTCGGTGAACGTGTCGCCCCACGTTCCACCCGCCTCTGTCGGTTCCTCGATATAGGGAGTGAGATCCACGATGAAGCCGTTGTCTGGCCAGTCCCAGGTGGGAGGAGCCTGATTGCTCCAGCGGCCGGTGTCGACATCCAGCGGGTCGCCGTTCTGCCAGCGCAGGGCGCGAGCGGAGTCGGATGCGGTGTTGGCGAAGGTGTATTTGATTTCCGTGCCTTCGTAGTCGGCTTCGAGGGAATCACCGATCGACTTTGCATGCTGGAACCAGGGATGCGGATCTTCCTGCAGCACGCCGACTTCGAGCGATCCGCCCACGATTTCGTCCTGGGCGGAGACAGTGCTGACATGCGAGGTGCCAAGTCCGTTCAGCAGGGTCAGTCCTCCGGTGGCGGCGCCGAGCTTCAGCGCAGTGCGACGGCTGAGCCCATGATGATGCAGAAACCCTGGATCAGTGAGGTGACGCGGCTCGTTTCGCGGTGACATCGATCGCTCCTCTCGGTATGGGGCTCTCCCACGGACCACCCGTGAGACCGTTTTGTAGGTGTTTCACGATGCACTCTAGCCGGTTTCCAAAATGTGTCAAGCCCGGTGCACTCCCATAGTCTCGAACGGGTTTGGGGAACTCGATTGGGAGACATCCAGCCTGAGTCCACTGGCCCTCGCCGGGTGCTCCGACTGCGTCAAAGGTGCTGAGACCGCCGGTGAATTACCTCTCCACGCGCCATGCCTCGATCGTGTCCCAGTCAGGATCGAGGCCCAATCCCGGCTCGTCGGACGGCGTCAGCAGACCCTTGGCAATGGTTGCCCCGGTGGTGACGATATCCCGTTCGTAACGGAGTGGACCGAATGTTTCCGAAGGCCGAGTCAGCGCCGGACTGGCGACCCCGAGGTGCGCGGCGGCGGCTGTTCCGATCCCCAGCTCGGCCTGACTGCCTAGAATGCAGGGAATGTCGAGCGCCGCGGCGAGCGCCAGAATGTGCGCCGCCGGCAACAAACCACCCGCCTCGACGACATAGACATTCCAGACATCCGCTGCCTGCGCTTTCGCCAGGGAGAAGGCGTCGACCAGTGAGTGCAGCGATTCATCGGCCATGATCGGCACGCCCGAGCGTTGCCGGAGCAGTGCAAGCCCTTCCAGGTTGTGACGGGCCAGCGGTTGCTCGATCCAGGCAATCGGCGCTTCCCGGGCCAGCGCGTCGATCGCCATTGCAGCCTCGGGAACCGATTGCCAGGCCATGTTCGCATCCAGGCGCAGAGGAACCTGGTGATTCAGCGCCGTCGACACCGCTCGCACAGCGGCAACATCATCAGACAGCGCCCTCCCCACTTTGAGCTTGATCGCCTGAAAACCGGCGTCGACCGCCAACCGGGCATCAGCCGCCATTTCCTCCGGAGACTTCTGATAGATGCCCCAGGCAAGCGGCACGGCGTCGCGCACTTTGCCCCCAAGCAACTGATAGACCGGGATGCCATAGTGCTTGCCGGTGATGTCCAGGAGCGCCATTTCGAATGCGGCGCGGAGATACGGTGCGGAGAGTTCCCCGTTCAGCAGCTGGTCGACGGTTGCCAGTACTGCAGGAAACCCGACGGGATCGAGACCAGCGACTGCCGGCGCGATGAGGGTTTCTGCGGCGTGGCAGAGGACATGCCCGATTGGCGGTGCGGTGATCGAAATCTCACCATACCCCTCGAGTCCGGCGTCGGTCACCAGACGCACGATTCCGAAGTCAGAATACGTCACCGGTCGCGCCCCGGTTCCCGAACGCACCACCTCCTTGCGTGGTGCTCGTATGGGAATGACATCGACAGCGGCAATCTGCACGAACGGGAACCTCCGGCTCAGGCGAACGACGATGCGCTGGATCGTAGCAGGAGCGCCCACAATGAGCGTCGGGACGAGTCAGTCTCGTCCCGGTCCTCGCGTCATGCTGTCAGTCTTGTCGTGTGGTGTGAGACGACCGGCCAGGCAAACGCGAGATCGTCGCCCCGCCCAATCGGCACCGGACTTACGGCTCCAGGGAGGCTGACTCGGCCTCCTCCGCGGCGCCGAGGAAGCGGCCTGCCACATATCCCGTTTCATCGCCGGCGGCGACTTCGAACCAGGCGATGTCATCGACAACCTCCGGTCCGCTGATGACATTCACGATGTCGCCGATTTCCAGCGCGGCGATGGCATCGCCGGTCGGGGAAGCCGCATCCCGCATATTGAGCGGACCATCGGCGACCTGGGCGTCCGTGCCCAGCACGATGCCACCGGTCATCTCTTCGCCAGGCGCCCAGCCGGTCACCGCCTCTTCGCCGGCCCCAATCGTCACCTGGAACCAGGTGAAATCATCGGCGGCAATAGGGCCTTCCGTAACCGTCGCGACGGCGCCATCAGCGAGCGTGGAGACTACGGTGGCGTCGACCATGGCCGCCTCTCGCACCTCCACCTCACCCTCGGCGAAGACGAACGAGCCAATCGGAAAATCACTGTCCGCACCGCCGGTATCCGCGGAGTCATCTTCGACAGGGACGAGGAAGTCGGCCACCGAGAACCCGGTTTTGCCTGACGCCGCGGTGATCTCGTACCAGGTGTATTCGCCACCGGCCACCGGTCCGTCTACAACGGTCACAGTCGCCCCATCCTCGAGCACCTCGACAACATTGGCATCGACCGTGGCGCTCTGCCGGAGATTCAGCGGACCCTGTTCGACGACAAGGTTATCGCCGGCCTCGTATGTTTCGGGAGGAGCGATCTTGATGAAGTCCGAGGCAACCCAGCCCTGATCGCCGGCGTCGGTCTCGATCTGATACCAGGAGCGATCGCCTCCCGCGACTGGGCCATCGATTACCGTCGCTGTCGCGCCCTCTTCCAGTTTGCCGCTCACCGCGCCATCTTCGCTGGCGATGTCACGCAAATTGAGGGGACCGAATTCGACGACGATGAGATCCCCAATTGCCGGCGGAATCACCGGCGCGGCTTCCACATACATGGCGCTGACCCAGCCTTCAGCGCCGGCGCTGGTGCGCACTCTGTACCAGTTGAGACCATCGGCATTGGTGGGATCGGCCAGCACGGTCATCCGCGTGCCTTCCGCCAGCACCTGAACCACCGTGGCGTCGATCGACGCAGACTCGCGGAGATTCAACGTGCCGTTGCTGGCCAGAATCTCGTCACCGGTCGTGAACAGATCGGTGGCTTCCTGTGCGGAAAGCAGCGACGGTCCAGTCGCGGCGACTCCGAGCGTGAGTGTGAGAGCCAGCGCAAAAAGGCCGGCGCGCACAAAAGCAGACATGGTGACTTCCCCCTTTATCGGACACCTGACCACTGACTGAACGTGTGCGGGGCGTGCGGGGGCACGAAACGGCAGGCGCTACGGAGAGGAACGCCCTGAAACCGGCCGGTCTCCAATTGGAGCCAACAGCCTGGGAAAACGTCGAAGCCTGTCAGGGAATGCATCGAACGGTTGCGGGGTACGTACATCATACCATCATTGTCCGTACAGTGCGCAATGTCACGAGCAACAAAGGGCGCAGACGCTAGGGTGATTCGTGTCTCCCGATCCTACCATGAGCAACGAAACCTGCAATCCTGGGGAAGGGTATGTTGGAACGTGTCAGCAGGCGGGCCGTGCGGCCCGCCTGCTTCAGTCCGACCTCTGTTGAATGGAATTACGCGTCGGCCAGGAACCGGCCCGCGATATACCCGTTCTGGCCGTCATACGTCACGCCGAACCAGACATACGACGCGCCCACTGTGGGTCCGGAGGTCACGCTAACCGTTGCTCCCTCCGGCACGGCAGCCAGAGCCGCACTTGTCACGTCAGCCGACAGACGCAGGTTGACAGGACCATCGGCCACGATCGCGTTGTCGCCGACGGTCACGCCGCCTACCAGATACTCGCCTACCGCCCATCCGTCCTCACCGTCGACCGAAATCTGATACCACTCATAGCCATCGGCCGATGTCGGGCCGGAAATGACCAGAGCCACGGTCCCGTCGGTCATCGTCTGAAGCACCGCGCCCTCGGTGCTGGCCAGCGACCGCAGATTCAGCTTGGCGACATTGACGAAGACATACGATCCAGCGGAGAAATCCCCGGTTGGTCCACCGTTATCCAGGTCCAGGAAGTCACCGGCCACCCAGCCAACGTCGAGTCCAGCCTGGATCTGATACCAGTCATAGCCTGTGTCGGTTGTCGGTCCGGCCAGAACAGTGCCCGTGGTCCCTGTGGGCAGTGTCTTCAGAATGGTTGCCGTGGATCCTGCCGCATTGCGAAGATTGAGAGGTCCATCAGCAACGTAGATTTCATCACCAGCGGTGAACTCGCCGATCGCCCCTCCGCCATCATCGAGGGCCAGGAAGTCGCCGGCCACCCAACCAATATCCAGGCCGGACTGAATCTGGTACCAGTCCATGCCATTTGCCGCGGTTGGCCCTGCGAGCACGATGGCCGTCGTCCCGGTCGGGAGGGTATTCAGAATCGTCGATGCGGTGCCGGGTGCGTTTCGCAGATTCAGCGGGCCATCGTCCACGATCACGTCATCGCCGGCGGTGAATTCGCCAGACCCCGACGCGAGCATGATGAACTGACCGGCGACGAATCCATTGACCGCGCCCTCGGTCACCACGGGATACCACTCCATCGCATCGGCCATCTGCGCGTCACCGGTGACGGTCAGCGGCGTGCCATCGGGCAGCACCTGAAGAATCAGCCCGGTGGTGCCGGCGGTTTGCCGGAGATTGAGCGCTCCATCGAACACCACAACCTCATCGCCATTGACAAACGCAGCAGCCACTGGTGAAACCTCGGCCATACTGGCCACGCCAGCCAGGAGTAGTGCGGCAGCGAAAGCCAGGCGCGAACGCAAGCGTAGACCAGTCATGATTCCCCTCCCTGGCGGGTAGTGCTTCTGATCACTTCGCTGAGCGTTCAGAAGACAGTGCGGACCGCCGTTGCTCTCGTGTTTCGCCATCTCAGGAACTGCAACCTGGGGCGGCGATGGAACGACACCGGCCGTCCGGCCGGAGACGATGGCACGCCCAGATTCATGGCGCGCCGGTGCGGGTTATGTTGATAGTATCATGGATGTACGTACGCTCGTCAACACACGCCTCCACATTTCGTGCCGGAGAGTCAAATCGTGAAGAGGCCGGTCTTCGCTGGCGAAACGGCGAATGTGCTGCTGCTCACATTCGCGGCGTTTGCCTCGGTGACAAACTCGCTGCAGATCAGCCCTCTTCTGACGGCGCTTGCCGAAGAATTCGATCGATCGGAAAGTGCGATTGGGCAGGTTTCCTCGATCGGCTCATTGATCGGCATGGCGGTTTCCCTCGGGATCGCACCCTGGATGCACCGCTGGCCGATGCGCACCTGGTTACAGGCGCAGTGCGTCGTGCTCCTCACCTCGATCGCAATGATGAGCACCGCTCAGTCATTCGAAGCCCTGATCGCCGCGCGAGTGGTGGCGGGAATAGGTGGCG
>JBFWRO010000218.1:0-5661 GCA_050248865.1 Thermomicrobiales bacterium
CCCGACCGGAGTGGAGGGATCTCTCCTTCCCGAGAAGGATGGTCGCGACGGGACAGGCCACCTCGCCACAACGAGAGATTCCTCGACACGCTCGGAATGACGAGCGGTCATCCCGACCGCCCACACTGTCCTCCCGACCGGAGTGGAGGGATCTCTCCTTCCCGCGAAGGATGATCGCGACAGGACACGCCACCTCCTCACAACGAGAGATTCCTCGACACGCTCGGAATGACGGGAGCGCAGGGCCTTGACGGACGACATCCTCTTTCAGCCGCTCCACTGCAGGAATCTGACGATTCCGAACCGCATCCTGCGCTCGAACATCGCCGGCCGCTTCGATGCCTACGATGGTTCCGGCTCGCAAACGCGGATCAACTGGGAGCTCAAGTTCGCCCGCAACGGCGTGGGAGCGATCGTCTCCTCCTGGGTCGGCGTCGATCTCCGGGGCAGAATCGTCCCCGGCTATGCCTCGATCTACCGCGACGACCAAATTCCGTTCTGGAGAGAATTGGGTCGTCAGGTCCACGAGTACGACTGTCGCTATATTCTGCAGCTCGCTCATGCGGGCAGGCAACGGGATGTTCCGGGCTTTGAAATCAGGACAGCACTGACCTCGACCGACGAGATCGATCCGCTGCACGGGTTCCCCAGTCAGAAAATGACCCTCGACGATATCGAGCAGGTCAAGCGGTCGTTCGCCGCGGCCGCACGGCGAGTGCGCGAAGCGGGGCTCGACGGTGTCGAGATTCATGGCGCCAACGGATACCTCTTCACGCAGTTCCTCAGCTCGGCGATCAACGACCGCGACGACGACTACGGCGGATCGCTGGAAAACCGGGCCCGCCTGCTGCTGGAAACGGTGCGGTCGATCCGGTCCGAGGTAGGGGATGACTTTCATCTGCAGGTCAAAATCAGCGCGGTCGAACACAACAACGCCTCCCTTCCATGGGCTGCAAAAGGCAACACCATCGAGGATTCGGTCCAGGTGTCACGCTGGCTGGAAGAAGCGGGCGTCGACGCCATCCATGTTTCGAGCGGCAGCACCTTCCCCCACCCATTCAATCCTGCCGGCAGCTTCGATCTGAAGGAAGCCGCCGCCGCCTACAGTCACTTGCTGACAAGTGGCAAACACACGTTGCGCAACTACCTGGGAATGCGCGCCTTCCCCGTCAACCAGTTCTTCAAGTGGCGCTGGAATAGACCCGGCAAAAAGCAGACCGAGGGCGCGCTCCTTCCCGACGCCGCGGCGATCAAGCGCGCGGTTACCATCCCGGTCCTCTGCACCGGCGGGTTTCAGTCGGCGTCGATGATTCGCAGCGCCATCAATGGCGGAAGATGCGATGCGGTGACGATTGCCAGGCCACTGGTGGCGAACAACGATCTGGTGCTGCAGTTTCGGCAGGGGCGCGATCGGCCGGCCATTCCCTGCACCTTCTGCAATCGCTGCCTGAACCATGTGCTCATGGATCCTCTGGGGTGTTACGAGGAAAGCCGGTATCCGACTCGGCAGGCGATGATCGACGAAATCATGTCGGTCTACGATCCTCCGGCGTTTCCGGTCGCACGCGGGGAGAGCGCCTGATGCATCGGGACGCTCCGCGGGTCACCAGCCCGACCGCCACCAGTCACGCCGTGTCTCGCTATCTGGGAGGTTCGGCCGCCGAGCGCGACGGCATTGCCCTTTGTCTATCTGGAGGTGGATATCGCGCCACGCTGTTCGATCTCGGCGCCATGCGCCGGCTCGATGAGCTTGGCATGCTCTCCCGGGTGAAAACGTTCACGTCAGTTTCTGGCGGCTCGATCGCCGCGGCGTTTCTTGCCGCCCATCTGGTCGACCGGCTGCATGGAACCTGGCCGGCTCCAGGAGAGCGCATACCCGGCTTCGAAGAGGGCGTTGCCCAACCGTTGAAGCGGCTTGCTGGCACGAATATCCGCACCGAGGCCGCGCTGTCCCGGCTCAATCCGCTCAATCTGCGTAAGCCCAATGCCGCCAGTGATAAGCTGGAATCGAGCTATGCCCGGTGGATCACCTCGTCGCCAATTGCGGCGATGCCGTCGTCACCCGGATTTGTCTTTTGTGGCACCGATCTGACGTTTCGCTGTGGTTGGACCGTCGACAGTGCTCGTCAGCTGATTGGCAACGACATCTCCGGGTTCTTTCGTCCCGTCGATCGGAACTGGACGATCGCCCGGGCGGTCGCTGCGTCCTCCTGCTTTCCCGGTGTTTTTCCGCCGATGCAGGTCGACGTCCGCGACGCAGTGGCCTCCGGGGGAAGGCCTGACGGATCGCAGCGTGGCGAGATAGTGACGTCGATCGATGTCACCGATGGTGGCGTGTTCGACAATCTCGGACTGGAACCGGTCTGGCAGGACCACGCGATCATTCTGGTCTCTGACGCGACACCGTCGTTCGGCCCGTCGCCCGATCTGGGGCCGGTCTGGCCGAGCATTCGCCCGATCGTGGCACTGCTGGAACAAGCAACACTCGTCCGCAAGCGCTGGCTGATTGCAAATTTTCTCAAGCAAGAGCTTGCTGGCGCCTACTGGGGTCTGGCCAGCCGGCCCTCCAACTATGAGCCTGCAGGCGACGTCGTGGCCTATCCCGACGACCTGATCGAACGGATCATTTCCCAGGTGCGTATCGAACTGGACGCATTCAGCGATGCCGAACAGCGTGTGCTGGAAAATCACGGGTATCTGATGTGTGATCTGGCAATCCAGAAGCATCTCCCTGCCTTGCTGGACAAACCCGGCGCGCCTCTTGCTCCGCCCCATCCAGAATGGATGGACCCAGCGCGAGTGGAGCGTGCCCTCGCATCCAGCCACCGCTATCGGATCCTGGGGAGAGGAGAGTGGCGATGATCGTCGACAAAATCGTGGGCCTGATTCCTGGCGGAAAGCCAACGCGTGAACGTCTCGATGAGGTCTTCCACCAAGCCAGCCGGCCCGATCAGATCGTGGAGTTCGACGACACGTCCAGAATCATCATCATGAGCGATTCCCATCGCGGCGATGGGACCTGGTCCGACGACTTCGCCCAGAACGCGGCATTGTTCAATTTTGCGCTGAATTATTACGACGACAATGACTACATCTATATCGAAGCAGGCGACGGCGACGAGCTGTGGGAAAACCCCGACTTCGCCGCGATTCGCGAATTCCATCACCGCGTTTTCGATACGATGGTCCGGTTTCATCAGCACGACCGCTTCTATCTGATGTGGGGCAACCATGATATCGAGCGGCAGGATCCCGATCTGCTGAACCGGCAACTGGCTACCTATCGCGACCAGCGAGAGCGGGATGAGCAGGGAAATCCGAAGGAGAAGCGGCTCTTTGGCCCGATCACCGCGCGAGAAGGAATCGTCCTGCAGCATCGGCAAACCGGTCAACGCTTCTTCATCGTTCACGGGCATCAGGGCGGCGGCGTCAATGACGAGAACTGGAGAATCGGGCGACTCGCCGTTCGCTATTTCTGGAGCCGGCTGCAGTTCCTTGGCGTGCACGATCCCACCCGGCCATCCCAGAACGTCCGGGAGCAACGGGAAGTCGAGAACAAAATCGTCGACTGGATTTGCGAGAACAGGCAGCCGGTCATTTGCGGACATACGCATCGCTCCGCATTCCCGCTGAAGAACGGTATTCCGTACTTCAACACGGGTAGCTCGGTTTTTCCCCGCCTGGTCACCGGAATCGAGATCGTCGGCGGGCAGATTGCGCTTGTCGGATGGGAAGCAATGCCGGACGATCGCGGTGTCGTCCGTTATTGCCGGGTTGGCGGGGTGGGTGGAGACGATGTGAGGTGTTTTCCGCCTGGGGAACTGGAAACGAAAACTCGCGTGCCTATCGAGGACTTCACTCCGGTAGCCATCGAGGAGTTTTCTCCGGAAAATGACGCTGCCTGGGGTGACTGCGCCACCGTGACTGCCAAGACCGAATTTCGCAGTCGCGGCATGTGACCTGAGTGAGCCTCGATCGAGGCCCACTGCCGCAATCGATTCGCTTGTTGCTAAGCGGCTGGGGGCGCCCGAAGACAGGCAGGCGCCCCCAAACCGCAGCGCTCAGTTCGAGGCGACCGGAGTCCCCGAAAGCTGGGCGATCACATTGCGCATGAGATCGATCTCCGCGGATTGTGTGGCCAGGATCGCTTCTGCCAGGTTGACGAGTTCATCATGCTCGGCATTCGTCAACGCCACCTCGGCCATCACGATCGCGCTTTCATGATGCGGGATCATCAGCTCCAGAAAGGCCAGATCGATATCAGGGGACTCGCACAGGTCCGTCAGCATCTCCCCGGGCGGCATCATCATCATTCCCGCTCCGCCGGCCATCATTCCCATTCCATCGCTGAAAGGGGTGGGAGTTCCCGCATCTGGATACCACGCCGCCCGCCAGTCATTCATCAAGGCGATCTCGGTGTTCTGAGCTGTGATGATGGCTTCAGCCAAGTCCCGCACCTCGGGGTTCGTTGATCGAAGCAGAACCACCGTCGCCATGTCCACCGCTTCCTGGTGGTGCGGAATCATCATGTCGATAAACATCAAATCGAACCCAGCCATGACTCCCTGGCCATGGGCTCCCGCCATCGGAGTGCTCTGGCCTCTCATGGCTCAGTGCATGCCTGAGGTCCGCCCGGCCGTGCTGGGCAGGTTCAGACAGGGGTCTTGCGGTTCTGGCGTGGCTTGCTGGGCGGTGCCCTGCGTCATGCCGGCTGGTGTAACACCGAGCGCCAGCGCAATCAGAAATGCCGCCATGTGGCCGCGCACTTTGGAAACACGTGTCTTCATGATTCATGACCTCCTGGCTCGCGTGAGCGCATGCTCTCGCGAGAAACTGACATCGACGAGTGTCTTGTCGTCAGTCGAAGATCAAATCAGCAGCACCTGATACAGCGTCAGGATCGATCCCGATGGATGTGGTGCTTCCTGCCACGCAGGTTGACCTGCATGTAGCAACGAGGTGTGTGCTCCGTCAGGAGCGTGACGCCGCGTGATATCGATCCGCTTGATTCCCGGATCATCGGTTCGTCGCACGCCCACATGACCATAGTCGCAGACGGAGTGGTGCGTGTTCTGCAGGAGCGGCGACGGCATTCCATGCGCGCCTGGAGACGAGGGACTCGTTCTGTGTCCATGCGAGGTGGGTGCTGGCATGTCGGCAGGGTGCGCCAGGGACAATCCCATCAGACTCTCATGCCCGAGAATCGCCATAAGCAGGAGCAAAGCGGAACGTAGACAGCCTCGCGACGCGCGATTCATGTGCATCTTCTCCACGAGCGCACCGGTTGGTTTCGTGCGCTACCGGCCCGTCACCACCCTCAGCATGGCCTTCACCTGCGCGACCTTCCCCGCCGCGGAAATGATCGGCTTCACGGCCTCCTCGGACATGAACTCCGTCGTTCCCCGCAAGCGATTCACGGTTTGCGTGGTCTCCTGCAGCAGCGGGATAACCTGATTGCGAATCTGTAGAACAAGGAAGATCAGTGCTGCCGTTCCGGCGGCCATCAAAATCACGATGATCATCGACATCAGCACAATGAAGATGACGGCAATATCACGCAGTCGTTCCAGGGCTGACTCGTCGTCATCGCCGAGCATGTACAGTCCGGCGATGATCAGCGCGAAGATCAACAGCATCCCGGCTCCGCCGAGAATGGCATAG
>JBFWRO010000219.1:0-5652 GCA_050248865.1 Thermomicrobiales bacterium
CGTTCATGCTGACGATTTCCGGGGCGCCGTGCTACCATCTTGCACGGTCGCGTTGCAGTGCGCTGCCATTTCTGTTGCCTCGTGCGAAGGTGACCATTGATTTCCGGGAACGATGAGGGTCGTTGCCGCCGTGAATCGATCGGTCCTTGTTCTGAATCAAAACTACGAGCCGTTGAACATCTGCAACGGACGGCGGGCGATTGTGCTGGTCATCGGCGGCAAGGCCGAGGTCCTCGAGACACATGAGGCATCGATCAGCACGCCGGACTCCGTCTACGACTACCCCTCCGTCATCAGACTTGTCTACTTGATCCGCTCGCCACGCGCCAAGGTGAAGCTGACCCGCCGCGAAGTCTTCATTCGTGACAATTTCACCTGTCAGTATTGTGGGCGCAGAAGTCATGACCTGACGCTTGACCACATTATTCCCCGGTCCCGTGGTGGCAAACACATTTGGGAGAACCTCGCGGCCGCATGCAAGCCGTGCAACCATCGTAAAGGCGGGAAGTCTCTTGGTGAGGCGCGCATGTCTTTGCGGCGGGCGCCATTCGAGCCGAGGGCCGGGCGGTACTATGCGATCCAGCGACGGCTCGATGGCGGTGTCTCAGAAAGTTGGACAAAATTCCTGCCCGACATCGACCTCGATCTGTTTCATCGTTCAGAGGGTTATTCCCAGCTTATCGCCGACTGACGCCTGACAAGGGCACGGTCAACTGGCGAGTTTCCTGAGAACTCGCTCGACGGGCCATGCGCAAAGGAGTGCTGACACCATGCTCGATATTCGGCTGATTCGCGAAGAGCCTGAGCGGGTTCGAGCAGCGTTGGAGGCGCTGAACACCACGGCGCCTGTCGACGAGATCATCTCCCTCGATGAGCGACGCCGATCCGTGGTCAATGAAGTCGAGCAATTGAAAGCGCAGCGGAACGAAGGATCCAAGAAGGTCAGCAAGATCACGGTAAAGGACGAGCGTCAGCGCTTGATCGCCGAGATGCGGGACTTGGGCGACGAGATCAGCCGCATGGACGAGCAGGTTCGGAGAATCGAGGCAGACCTCCATGACCTGATGTTGACGGTGCCAAATCTTCCCCTTCCACATGTCCCAGTCGGACCAGACGAGTCAGGGAATATCGTCACTCAGACCAGTGGTGTGCCGCGTTCGTTCGATTTTCCAGTTCTGCCTCACTGGGACATCGCGGAACGGCTAGGCATTATCGACTTCGAGCGAGGAGTCAAGATCTCAGGTTCGCGGTTCTACGTCTTGCGAGGCGATGGGGCCAGGCTGCAACGGGCACTGATCACCTGGATGCTCGACCTCCACACCAGAAAACATGGATACCAGGAAGTCTATCCACCCTATCTTGTCCTCGAGCAGTCGTTGTATGGAACTGGCAATTTGCCCAAGTTCGGCGAAACCCTCTTCCGGGATATCGACGAGGACAAGTGGCTCATTCCTACCGCAGAAGTGCCAGTGACGAATCTCTATCGCGACGAAATTCTCGACGAGGCCATGTTGCCGATTTATCACACAGCATATTCGGCATGTTTTCGACGCGAACAGATATCAGCCGGAAAGGACGTGCGGGGCATCAAACGGGGCTATCAGTTCGATAAGGTGGAGATGGTCAAGTTCGTACATCCTGAGGAATCAGAAACCGAACACCTGCGCCTGATCGAGGAAGCTGCGGATGTCCTCCGCGCGCTCGAGCTTCCGTACCGGCTCTTGCAGATTTGCACAGGGGATTTATCGTTCACCGCTGCGAACAAGGTTGATCTGGAGGTGTGGGCCCCGGGCACGGAGGAATGGCTGGAAGTCTCGTCGTGTTCTAACTTTGGGGATTTTCAGGCCCGGAGGGCAAACCTCCGCTTCAGGCCGGCAACTGGCGGTCGACCGCAGTTCCTGCATACGCTCAACGGTTCCGGCCTCGCTCTGCCGCGCACGATGATCGCCATTATGGAAAATTACCAGCGAGATGACGGGACGTTCGATGTTCCCGAGGTGCTGCAGCCATATCTGGGAGGCCAGCAACGCATCGACATTCAGCCGCCGATCGGGCCAGCCCGCCGCTAGGTCAGACGGAGGATTCTGGCACCTCGGCGAGAAGACTGATCAACACGTCGTCCGTTGACACACCTGAAGACTCCGCCTCGAAGTTGAGGATGATCCGGTGGCGAAGCGCAGGCAACGCGACAGCACGGATGTCGTCGAATGCGACGTTTAGCCGCCCTTCCATCAATGCCCTGATCTTCGATCCCAGCACGATCGCCTGCGCGCCACGCGGGCTGACACCGAAGCGAACATATCGCTTGACGCCTTCGGTCGCCCGGGTGTTTTCCGGATGGGTGGCCATTACCAGGCGCACCACATAGTCGGTGACACTGCTGGCAATAGGCACCTGCCTGGCCAGTTTGCCGAGCCGGACGATCTGGTGTCCGTCGGCCACCGGTGTCGCACGAGTCTCGATATCTGCGGTCGTAATGCGGAGAATCTCCGTGAGGTCGGTCTCTGACGGATAACTGACGATCAGTTTGAAAAGAAATCGGTCGAGCTGCGCTTCCGGCAGGGGATAGGTTCCTTCCATTTCGATTGGATTCTGCGTGGCCAGAACGAAGAAGGGCTCGAGCATCGGGTGGATGACGCCCGCGACCGAGCATGTCCGATCCTGCATCGACTCGAGCAGCGCGGCCTGCGTTTTCGGCGTGGCACGGTTGATCTCGTCGGCGAGAACCAAATTCGAAAAGATCGGTCCGGGCTGGAAGGCAAAGCTTCGTTCTCCCGCCTCTGATTCGACGAGGATATTTGTGCCTGTGATATCCGCTGGCATCAGATCTGGCGTGAACTGAATTCGGTTGAACTTCAGATGCAGCGAATTGGCAAATGTTCGAACAAGCAGGGTCTTGCCAAGCCCGGGTACGCCCTCGAGCAGCGCATGCCCACCAGCGATGATGCATATCAGCACCTCGCGCACAACTTCACGCTGGCCAACCATGATGTTGCCAACTTCGTTTTCGATTGCGGACGTGATGTCCCGAAACTCGGCGACGGAGAGTCCCTGTTCATCGGTGATCGTCATCATGTGGCCCTCCCTCGGGCATCCCCAGTCAGTTCTTCAATGCGGCGACCATGAGAAAAATGACGAGCATGAGCACCATGCCTCCGAAGGCAATCAGAGCCGGCAGCAGGACGCTAATTTTTTCCCGAGTCGTAGGAGCGCGAGCCGGCGTAGGTTCCTGTTCGGATCTGGTCAACTCATTGTGCCCAGGATCTGTTTCATATCGTGTCATAGGCGTTCCCTAATCGTGGACCAGACGCGGTCTGCGCTCGAATGCCACTGGTAGCGACTGAGAACCGCGGCTCGCGGTTCCTGCAGGTTCTTCGGCCCTCTATTCCCACTGATAAGACCAATAATGCCATCCTCGATCGAGTCTGCGCTGTGCGGATCGAAAAAGTGGGCGAGATTCCCGGCAATTTCCCGGTGAACCGGTATGTCGCTAGCGATGACCTCTGTTCCAGTGGCCAACGCTTCGAGCAGCGGGAGGTCAAAGCCTTCATAGACCGACGCGGCGATGAAGGCGGCTGCATTTGCATACAGTTGAGGGAGAAGATCATCAGGCACGTATCCAACATACTTGACCTGCGGACCAGCGGCGGCCATTGCACGAATGATTGGCTCTTCAGCCCATCCACGGCCTCCCGCGACAACGAGTGGAAGCGGCGAGTTCATCCGCATTATCGCTTCGATGACCCGCAGATGGTTCTTGCGCGGCTCGAGAGTCCCCACCATCAAGAGATACTCAGCTGGCAGATCGAGATGGTTCAAGGATCTTCGGTCCAGAACATTCGCCGCCTCCCAAAATCGCGACTCGACCCCATTTGGGGCAACGATGACGCGGTCCATGATCTCAGGAAATCGATCGATCAGTTCGATTCTCACCGATTCAGAGACAGCGAAGACACGATCGGACGTCGCGAGCTGGCGGGGAACAACGCTAACCAGGAACGCTCGAAGTCCACGTGGAGCATAGGAAGGGGCGACCATCCAGGCAATATCGTGAGCTGTGACCGCCTTCCACCCGGCTTGCAGAGGCGGAAGAGTGAAATCCGGGCTCCATGCCCCTAGTGCCTTGCCTGTGCCAAGCAGGCGGCCAAGGGGAAGCCGGCCCCGAATCACCAGTCTGTCGACCATGGCTCGCGACCAGCGACTCCGGCACACGGTGAGTTTGTCGGAGGCCGGGAGAAGCACTTCGGCATGGCGATCGCCAGAAGCCGGCGCATACCAGAGCGAAACGTTCTTGTCTGTAACCATTGGCAACAAGTGCCGAGTGACTTCTCGTGCATAGCGACCGATCCCTGCCCGCTGATTGACCGCCGCACTTATGTCTATGAAGAGGTCGATTGGAGGCTGTCCTTCACTGCCGGCACTATTTGCGATTCCTTGTCCGACATTCGCATCAGGACCAGGGCCACGATGGCTCCGACGACGATCACACTCCAGTACGTTATGACCCGGTCGAGAATGGCCACCGATCCGGCGATGTTCTTGGAGAAGCCGGCGACCGTCAAAGCCGTGACTATCGCAACCTCGACGACTCCGAGACCTGCCGGAGTGAATGGAAGCGTTGTGAGCAGCGCACTCAGGAGTGCGACAAAGATTGCCATTGAGATGCCCAGCTCGGCATCGAGTGACAGGGAGACGAAATAGACCCGAAGTCCCTCGAAAAGCCAGATCAATAAAGCATACGCGCCGGGGACTACCGGTCGTCTCATTGTCTGGAAGAGGGCTCGCTCGAAATTCGTGTAGTGATCGCGGAAGCGATAGGGAACGAGAATGCGGATTCGTTCCCGGCCAAAGTGCATCACCAGCAAGCTGGCAACGACAAAGCCAACCATGACCACGCCGAGAACAAGAGCAGACGTCGATTGCCCGGGCATCGACCCATGAAAGGCAAGTAATCCAGAACCTGCCAGCAGGCAGACGAGAACCGCCAAATCGAAAATCCGCTCGCCAATGATCGTTCCAAATCCGATCGAGTAGCGGATGCCATCGTCACGCTTGACCCGGTACGCTCGGTAGGCATCGCCCAGCTTGGCCGGGACCAGACAGTTGATGAGCCAGGAGACCATGTAGACCCCTGTCAGGTAGAACGGACCTGGCAACGCCGTCTCGTGGTCAGCTCCAACGCCTGTGCTTTTCAGCATCCAGCGCCAGCGCATCGCTCTCAGAAAAAGCGTGAAGTAATACAGGGCGAAGGCGGCTGTCAGGTAGAGCAGATTCGCGCCCCGGATGTTCTTCCAGATCTCATCGAGATCGAGATCGGCGCGCAGGGCGAAGGTAATCAGAATGGCGGCGGCGACAAAAAACGAAATCACGGTTCGCGGCCGCACAAGCTGGCTACGCACGGTAGCGCCCTGCACATCCGGACGCTCCTCCCGCCCCTCGAAGGAAGAGAAATCGCCTTGTTCGGGATGCGAAAGTTCTTCTGTCTGGTTATCCGCCATTTTGGTCAGGAGCGTCCAATCCACCTGCGGCAATGGCGGAAACCAGGCCCCAGGAAATCGCCATCTGCAGATTGAGACTCAGCACGTGAACGTATTCAAAGACCGCATGCACCAGAAGCGCCGCCGACATTCCCGCCACCCCAACCGTCAACGC
>JBFWRO010000220.1:0-5650 GCA_050248865.1 Thermomicrobiales bacterium
TGCACATGGCCCAGGCGCTTCACTTCACCGGTGATTCGCGAAGACCGTTCGTGCTGATTGCCGGAATCGGAGGAACCCTGCTGGAGACGTATGACGACGGCGTATTCACTGGTGAGGACGTCGAAGACGATGCGCTGATCGAAGGTTTCAGTTATCAGGCCCACGGGTTTCTGGGACTTGAGCGGAACAGTGGTACGTGGGTGGCCACCATCCACCAGCTCGACGGTCCGCCACTGGCCTCGTGCCGGTTGGACGGGAAGTCAGCGAGCTGCACCCGATTTGCCGAACCAAACTGACCATTGGCGGGAAGTGCGGGGCGATGAATGAAGGATGATCGATGTGAGCGTGCTGACGCCCGATCAGACGCAAGATTTCGTTGACGAGGTCTACCGAACCGAGTCCAGGCGCGTGCTGGCGACGCTGATCCGGCTGCTGGGTGATTTCGATCTTGCCGAGGACGCCATGCAGGATGCGTTCGCCGCCGCACTCCGGCAGTGGTCTCAGGAGGGCGTCCCTGACAACCCTCGAGCCTGGTTGGTTTCGACGGGCCGGTTCAAGGCGATCGACCAACTGCGCAGACGGGCAAGATTCGACAAGTCGCTTCCAGTGCTGGCCGAGCAACTGGAGGAGACGAGCGAGTTCGACGATGTGCTGGATGAAAAAACGATCATCGACGACCGGTTGCGGCTGATCTTCACCTGTTGCCATCCGGCGCTTGCTGCGGAAGCGCGGATAGCCCTGACACTGCGGGAAATGTGTGGCCTGACAACGGAGGAGATTGCCAGAGCATTTCTGACGAAACCGGCGACGCTGGCGCAGCGCATCGTGCGGGCCAAGAACAAGATTCGCGACGCCGGCATTCCCTACCAGGTGCCTTCCGCGGAGGAACTGCCGGAGCGTCTGGACGCTGTGCTGCATGTGATTTATCTGGTGTTCAACGAGGGGTATTCAGCGTCTTCCGGGCAGAGCCTCACTCGCGCGGATTTGTCTGGCGAGGCGATTCGCCTGGCGAGACTGCTACAGCAGTTGCTGCCGGAGCCTGAGGTAAGTGGCATTCTGGCCCTGATGCTCCTGCACGAATCGAGGCGAGGGGCGAGGACTACGGCACACGGTGATCTGGTCCTTCTCGAGGATCAGGATCGCAGGCTGTGGGACCAGACGTTGATCGCCGAAGGACTGGCGCTCGTCGATCGGGCAGCAAGTCGTGAGACAGTCGGCCCATATACGGTTCAGGCGGCGATATCGGCCGTCCATGCCCGGGCTCGAACGGCTGACGAAACAGACTGGGGCCAGATTGTTCGGTTGTACGATCTGCTCCTGCTTGCCACGCCGTCGCCAATCATCCAGCTGAATCGAGCCGTTGCCGTGGCTATGAGAGACGGTCCTCAGGCTGGGGCCGAATTGATCGACCAGATTCTCGAACGAGGAGACCTGACCGAATACCATCTGGCGCATTCTGCGAGGGCGGATATGTACCGACGTCTGGGTCGCGTGCAGGAGGCGCTGACGTCCTATCAGCGTGCCCTTGCGCTTGCCCAGCTGGAACCGGAACGACGCTTTCTCGAAGGCCGGTTGCGTCAATTGGGAGGTTGGCGTGGATGACAGGCGGCCGTCGCCGCTGATGGCGGTCGTCGACCTTGGAAACGCTTCCTGGCAGTGTCGAATGCGCAGTCTGCTGAGCGACAACGATAGAGGTCGCTGGAGGCAGCGCTTCGAACGTCGCAAGGAGGGCGGTAAATGCAATACATGATGATCTTTACTGGCATCGAAGCAATCGAGAAGGATGATGCGGCTGGCGCCGGCTTCCGGCGAGCGATGGAGGAGATCGAACAGCGATTACGTGGCACCGGGGTCTGGGTGGCATCGGAGCGATTCAAACCCAGCAGCAACGGAGCCGTCGTGATCCTCGACGGCGAGGATTTCCGAATCGAGAAGGGTCCATTTCCCAACCCGGACCAGATTATCGCTGGCTACTGTGTGATCGCCGTCGCGACACGAGAAGATGCGCTCACTTTGGCCCGGCAGTGCTCCGAACTTGTCACTGAATACACTCACGGCCAAGGCCGGGAAGCAGTCCTGCTGGTGCCCTGCATGGAGTTTTCGGAGGAGGGGGAATCGGAAGACGGCAGTGTTGCACCTCCCCGGAGCGAGCGGACCGGTCTCAGAAGGTTCATTGGAATGTTCAAACCGAGTCCCGAAACTGAGGCCGGTGTGATGCCCGGGCAGGAAATCTTTACCGCCATGGAAAATGTGCTCTGTAAGCTCGCGGACGCAGGCAGATATGAAAAGGGAGGTGGCCTGATGCCGACGTCGGCAGCCACGCGCGTGTCATTCGCAGACGGCATGCTGGTTGTCACCGACGGACCATTCGCCGAAACGAAGGAACTGATTGCCGGATACGCGATTTTCCGCGCCTCGTCCCTCGACGAGGTGATCGAGATGAGTCGGCCGGGCCTGGAGATCGATGCGCGGTGGCGTAGGGGCCCAATTGTTTCTGAGGTGCGTGAGCTCTACCCGCACGAGAACGCGCCCGTACTTTCCGGCCGCAGTCAACCGTAGTAGATTACGAGTCTCCGCGTTCGACTAACAGATGTTGCGACCTCGCGCAGCAGCGGGTATCGGTCCTTCCGAGCCGAAGGCGGACAGGATGAACGAAAGGTAAATGCATGCGGTACATGGTGTTGGTGAAGATGACTGGTCAGGCTGCGGAAGATTACGAAAATGGGCGAATGCCGACTCAGGAAGAGATCTCCGCCATGATGTCCTATAACCAGGAGCTTGCGGCTGCCGGAATCATGCAGGGCGGCGAAGGGCTTCATCCCAGCGCGAAGTCGATCAAGGTGAGCCACGGCGAGGGCAAGCCCGTTGTCACAGATGGACCGTTCGCCGAAGCGAAAGAGTTGATTGGTGGCTACTGGCTCTGGAATGTGACATCTCGCGAAGAAGCTATCGCCTGGGCGGAAAAGTGCCCGCTCAGTCCCGGGGACATCCTCGAATTGCGACAAGTCTTCGAAATGGAAGATTTTGGAGACGCGATTGGGCCGGAGGAGATGGCGAAGATCAAAGATGTCGAGCAGAAAATTGCCGCATCGCAGCCCTGATTTGGGACAGACACCACCTATTGACAGTGAACGAATGGATTTGGACGGGCAGATGTCCGACACGCTGGGGGGAACGCAATGAGCGGAGTTCGAGTTCTGGTCGGAACGAAAAAAGGCGCATTCATCCTGACCTCCGACGAAAAGCGCGAAAAGTGGGACATCAGTGAACCGCATTTTCCCGGCTTCGAGATGTATCACCTGAAGGGATCACCGGCTGACCCAAACAGAATTTACGCGTCTCAGACGAGCACCTGGTTTGGTCAGGTGATGCAACGATCGGACGATGGAGGGAAGACCTGGGAGGTCATCGGCAACGAATTCACTTACGCCGGTGATCCGGGCACCCACCAGTGGTATGACGGCACACAGCATCCCTGGCAATTTTCGCGTGTCTGGCATCTTGAACCGTCGCATCACGATCGCGACACCGTGTTCGCCGGTGTCGAGGACGCCGCATTGTTCAAGTCAACTGACGGCGGACAAACCTGGACGGAGTTGCCGGGTCTGCGTGAGGTCTCGGGTCCACTCTGGCAGCCCGGGGCGGGAGGCATGTGCCTGCACACAATCTTGCTCGATGCGGGGAACCCGGACCGGATCGTCGTGGCGATCTCAGCTGCCGGTGCATTCCGTTCGGATGACGGTGGCGAAACATGGAAGCCAATTACGAACGGCCTCCACTCCGAGTATGAGCTTCCTGATCCGAAGGCGGAAGTCGGGCATTGTGTCCATAACCTCGCAATGCACCCGTCTAAACCTGACACCATCTTCATGCAGAAACACTGGGATGTCATGCGCACAGACAATGCGGGAGAGCTCTGGACCGAGGTCAGTGGAAACCTTCCCAGTGACTTCGGGTTTCCGATTGCTGTGCACTCCCAGGAGCCGGAGACAGTGTACGTCGTGCCGATTCTGAGCGATCAATATCATTACCCACCGGAAGGAAAGCTGCGAGTCTATCGAAGCCGCACCGGTGGAAATGAATGGGAAGCGTTGACCAACGGACTGCCTCAGGAAAATTGCTATGTGAACATCCTGCGAGACGCGATGGCCGTCGACTCTCTCGATTCGTGCGGCGTCTATTTCGGCACGACCGGCGGGCAGGTCTATGCATCCAGCGATTCAGGTGATACATGGAATGCCATTGTGCGCGATTTGCCAGGCGTCCTCTCCGTGGAAGTGCAGACATTGTGACCGTTCGTGTGGTACTGCCCGGACACTTGCGGACCTTGGCGAAAACGGGCCGGGAGGTCGAACTCGAAGTCGATGACCCGATCACCCAGCGGACGGTGCTCGACGCGCTGGAGGCGGCATACCCGACGTTGAAGGGCACGATTCGCGATCACACGACGAAGCAGCGTCGCCCGCTGGTACGGTTTTTTGCGTGCCAGCAGGACCTCTCTCATGAATCGCCCGATTCGCCGCTGCCTGAGGAGGTCAGTTCGGGAAGGGAGCCCTACTTCGTCGTTGGGGCGATGGCAGGCGGGGAACGCACTTGAAGCAAGAAGGGTGCCGCCGCCGGTCGCTACTGACGTCGGCGGTGGCGCGATGCCAATCACGAGGAAGCACATGAAGTATCTGCTACTGATCTACGGCGACGAGAAGGTGTGGGACGACGCCGGTCGCGATGAATGCTATTCCGAGTCGGCCGAACTCGCTCGGGAGCTTCACGCGGAAGGAAAACTTCTGGGGACGAATGCGTTGATGCCCGTGGCGACCGCGACCAGCGTCCGCGCGGAGAGCGGCAAGAGCATCATCACCGATGGGCCGTTTGCGGAAACACGCGAGCAACTCGGCGGGTATTTTCTGATCGAGGCCAGGGACCTCGACGAGGCGATCGAGATCGCGAAGCGCATTCCCGGCGGACGATTGGGCACCGTCGAAATCCGGCCGGTCCATGAGGTTGCGGGTCTGCCAACATGAGATTTCTCTGCATAGTCTACGGGTGTGATGGGCCACAGCCTGCCGGCGAGGAAGACAGCGACGGCCCGATGATGCGCGAAGTCATCGAGCAGGTGCGCGCGCTAGCCGCCACTGGCCACCTGATTGCGGCCTCGCCGCTCGATCATCCTTCGACAGCGGTTACGGTTCAGGTGCGAGATAGCGGCGTGACTCTAACCGACGGTCCCTTTGCCGAGACTAAGGAACATGTTGGTGGCTTCTACCTGATCAACGCTGAAAGCCTCGAGGAAGCGGTGCAATTTGCGACAGAAATGCCTCCTGCCCGAATCGGTGCGATCGAAGTCCGGCCACTGGTGGAGATCATGCCGGACAGACGGTCGACCGCCTGAAGCAGACATCCGCAATGCCGCCCCGTGCGATCTTCCCATCCCAGTTCCTTGCGGACCAGCGAAAGACGCGCCGAAGACTTCGAACCCGTTCCCCCTTGTCGGATTCGCATGACGGCATGTCTTTGGGATGCTCGGCGCGAGATGCCCGTCGATTCGTTCCATGCGCAAACGACTAGGATGCGATAGTCGACTTCGTTTCAAAGGCGCCATCATGAAATACCTCTGCCTCGTCTATCACGATGAAGATGCCAGGGTCGCCGA